>NZ_DBHKZK010000066.1:0-64738 GCF_057314735.1 Cardiobacterium sp. | reverse complement strand
CGGTTCTTTTGGGCTGCATCATGGTTTGGTTACCGCTATGAGTGAATTGTAAACATCCCCTAGGGCAGCAAGCAACTGAAAAACTGGAATTCCAGCTCGTCAATAATATCGCTCACCCCCACCCCTGCCCTCCCCCGCTGCGGGCTTCGCCCTGCAGGGGAGGGGGATGTCGTTAGCTGAATTTGACTGGCACCGGCTGGCGTTTGGCGGCGATGTCTTCGATTTCCAGCAGCTCGGCGGCACGGAAGCCGAACATTCCGGCGATGAGGTTGGCGGGGAATTGTTCGATGGCGCTGTTGTATTCGGTGATGCTGTCGTTGTAATGCTGGCGCGAGAAGGCGATGCGGTTTTCGGTGGAGGCGATTTCTTCGCGCAGCGCGGCGAGCTGGTTGTCCGCCTTGAGGTCGGGATAGTTTTCAAAGGTGGCGTAGAGGCCGCCGAGACGTGCGCCCAGCGCCTGTTCCGCCGTGGCGAGGGCACCGACGTTCGTGCCGCTGCCTGCGGTGTTTTTCAGTGCGTTGGCGGCTTGGTCGCGGGCGGCGATGACGGCGGTCAGCGTTTCCTGTTCGTGTTGCAGGTATTTGCGCGCGACTTCGACGAGGTTCGGGATGAGGTCGTAGCGCCGGGTGAGTTGCACGTCAATTTGCGCGAAGGCGTTTTTCGCATCGTTGCGGTAATTGACGAGGCGGTTGTAGATGGCAATGCTCGCAATGACAGCGAGGGCGACAAGGGCGAGGACAATCCAGCCAATCATGAGTTTTCTCCTGTTGGTTCAAAGGGTTTCCTGCATTTTAATGGGCGGGTTACAGGCTTGCAAGTTGGTGCGCTTCTCTTTAGAATCCGCGCCCTGAGTTCGCCAGGCAATCGCTGATCTTCGGATTGGAGGAAAGTCCGGGCTCCACAGGGCAGGGTGCCGGGTAACGCCCGGGCGGCGCGAGCCGACGGAAAGTGCCACAGAAAAGATACCGCCTGCGTGATGCAGGCAAGGGTGAAATGGTGCGGTAAGAGCGCACCGCAAGACTGGTAACAGGCTTGGCAGGGTAAACCCCACCCGGAGCAAGACCAAATAGGGAATCGTTGCGGCGGCCCGCCGTGATTCCGGGTAGGTTGCTGGAGGTAGCCGGTAACGGTTATCGCAGATGAATGATTGTCCTCGACAGAACCCGGCTTATCGGCGAACTCTTTTTTCTTTATTCAATCATGTCCCCGTAGCTCAATCGGATAGAGCGTTCCCCTCCTAAGGGAAAGGCTGGAGGTTCAATTCCTCTCGGGGGCACTTTCGTTTATTCCGCCGGACTTCGTTTCGCTCCGTAACCGGGCGAAATTTAACGGATTAACCGCCCTCCCCTTTCCGCGCCATTCCGCTTAAATTTGCCCTCCGCTTAATTGGTGGGGCGGTTCATACCGCTCGCCAATAACCGCAACAACCTAATCCCGCCCGTGCCGTGGCACATTCCCGTCTGCTATCATGGCCGCTCATTTCCACCACGAGGCCGCCATGCCCCTCAAACCTTTCCTTCTCACCCTGGTACTGACCATGACCACCATCCACGCCCAAACCCCGCCCGATGTCGAAAAGCGCCCGCATACCGTCACCTCGCCGCACGGTGAGCGCCAGGACGAGTACTACTGGCTGCGCGACGACGAACGCAAAGACCCGCAGATGCTCGCCTATCTCAACGCGGAAAACGCCTACGCCGATGCCGTTCTCGCGCCGTTGAAAGCGCTGGAAGACAAGCTCTACGACGAAATCGTCGCCCGCATCAAGCAGGACGACAGCTCCGTGCCCGCGCGCGACCGTGGTTACTGGTACTACACCCGCTTTGAAACCGGCAAGGACTACCCCATCCACGCCCGCCACGCCGACCGCGCCGGGCTGGACGCCGTCAGCATCCAGGCAGCGAACGACCGCGGCGATTTTGCCGGCGAAGAAATCCTGCTCAACGTCAATGCGCTCGCGGAAGAACACGACTACTACAGCGCGGCGCTGGTCGATATCAGCCAGGACAACCAGAAACTGCTCTGGGCGGATGACACCAACGGTCGCCGCCAATACACCCTGCGCGTTACCGATCTTGCCAGCGGCAAGCGTCTTACCGACGAAATCCCCGGCACCAACGGCGACGCCGTCTGGGCGGACGATGGCAACACCTTCTACTACATCGAAAACGACCCCGATACCCTGCTCAGCAAGCGCGTGAAAAAACACACCCTCGGCACTGACCCGAAAACCGACCCCGTAGTGTACGAAGAAGCCGACGACAGCTTCTACCTCAGCGTCGGCCGCAGCCGCGACGAAAAATACCTCGCCATCCGCGCCAGCAGCACGGTTTCCGACGAACTGCGCTACACCCCAGCTGCCAACCCTGGCGAATTCAAAGTGTTGGCGCCGCGCGAGCGCGACCTCGAATACAGCGCCGACCACTACGGCGACCGCTGGCTGATTCGCACCAACGCCGACGGCGCCGCCAACTTCAAAATTATGACCGCCAGCGACGACGCCACCGCCCGCAGCGACTGGCAAGAATGGATTGCGCATGACCCAGCGATTTACATCGAATACTTCGAAACCTTCGCTGACTACACCGCCATCGGCGAGCGTTCCGACGGCCTCGACCGCATCCGCATCGTCAAAAAAGACGGAAGCAGCGAATACCTGAAAGCGGACGAACCCGCCTACACCATGGGCATCTCCTCCAACCCGGAGGCGGACAGCGACTGGCTGCGCTACAGCTACACCTCGCTCACCACCCCCGCCATCGTGTACGAAACCAACATCAAAACCGGCGAACGCCGCCAGCTCAAACAGCAATCCGTGCCCGGTTACGACGCCAGTAACTACACCACCGAGCGCGTCTGGGTACCGGCACGCGACGGCACCAAAATCCCCGTCTCCCTCGTTTACCGCAAAGACTTCAAGCGCGACGGCACGGCGGCGCTTTTGCAATACGGCTACGGCAGCTACGGCGCCCCAATGGATCCATCCTTCTCCGGCGGTGTCATCAGCCTGCTTGACCGCGGCATGGTCTATGCCATCGCCCACATCCGTGGCGGGCAAGAAATGGGGCGCGCCTGGTACGAAGACGGCAAACTGCTGCACAAAAAGAACACCTTCACCGACTTCATCGACGTAACCCGTTGGCTGGTTGCAGAAAAATACGCAGCGAAAGACCGCGTCGCGGCGATGGGCGGCAGCGCCGGTGGTCTGCTGATGGGGGCGGTTGCTAACATGGCGCCGGAAGACTATCGCGTCATCCTCTCGCAAGTGCCGTTCGTGGACGTTGTTACCACCATGCTTGACCCGTCAATACCGCTCACCACCAACGAATACGACGAATGGGGCAACCCGGAAGCGAGCGCGGAAAGCTACGCCTACATGCTCTCCTACTCGCCCTACGACAACCTCAAAGCGCAGGATTACCCGGCGATGTACGTCGGTACCGGCCTCTGGGACTCACAAGTACAATACTGGGAACCGGCGAAATACGTCGCCCGCCTGCGCGACGTCAATACCGGCAAACACCCCATCGTCTTCCGCACCAACATGGAAGCGGGACACGGCGGCAAATCCGGGCGCTTCCGCCGCTACCGCGAAATCGCCGAGATGTACGCTTTCATGCTGGAACAGCTCGGCGTCCAATAAGCGCCACAAAAAACGCCCCGCCAGGGGCGTTTTGTATGGCTTTCCTTTACCCGTTTTCCCGAATTGCCCCAGGAGCAACGGATGACCGCAAAAAAACTGACAATTTGGCTGTTGGATGACAGTGGATTAAGCAGAGAATCGTGGTGGATTCAGCTTGGCATTCCTTCTACATTGAATTTTCCTGATTATTTTGCCTTGACGAGAAAAAACCGGACGGAGCGGGAAGAAGAACAAAGGAAAATTATGCTTAATGAAATGGTCAAGACAATCCATTCATATCGCGAACATAAATTTCTCTCTCCAAAAATCTTGCCTGACGCAATGTATGTTGATTTGAAAGAAATATATGCAGGGATTCCCCAGGAAGTTTTTTCCACAATGCCACCCGTTTTTGCAATTTCAGATCAATTTATCATGATTACTGAACCACTTTTACACATATTCCGTCATTTTTATTTGGGTAGCACACAAATCAGTCCAGTCAGGCTATGTGAGCGAACGACAAATGAACTGCTAAGCGAACAGACCTATTATTTACTTAATGTATGCGAAACACACAGCTATTTATCCCCTGAAAAAAATCCTGATTTAAGATTGATTTCCAGAGGCAGTTATAGCGTTTATCACCATCCTGATGATGAAGCGGAGCTGAACAGATTCCATTTCCACCCCAAGGCATTGGAATGCCCGGCAGATATATGGCATGACCCCTTAATCAATCACTCTATTTTCTTTTCACAGTCTCTAAAAGAAGCTATTGATAAGGCAGGTTTGTACAAAGATTTTTCTTTGTTCCCCTGTAATTTTATTTTAGACCGGGCATGAATGACCGACATCAAAGATGTTGAGTGTGTGCCGACTGCATTTTGATACTGCCGTGGGGTGGGGCTTGCCCCACCGTTAAAGCCGCGTATTCCGTCATGGTGGGTCAAGACCCACCTACAATTTACATACAGGGTAGCGGGAAAGGTGTATGTATAACGCCTACCGTACCAACGGCAACAGCGTCCACAGCGCCGTCGCCATCACCAGCGCGCCAAGGACGATACGGCTGCTGTCGCGGGTGAGCGACTGCACCAGCGTGCCGGAAAAGACGCCGAGGAGCAGCATCGCCGGCAGCGTACCCGCGCCGAAGGCGAGCATCACCAGCGCCGCGTGCAGCGGGTTGCCGCTGACCACCGCCAGCGCGAGGGCGCTGTAAATCAGGCCGCAGGGCAACAGTCCCCAGAGGAAGCCGAGCAGGAGCGCGTCGCTGCCCGTCCGCACCGGCAACAGCGACTGGACAAATCCCGCCAGCGGTTGCCACAGGCGGCTGCCGTAGCGTTCCAGGCGGCGCAGCAGATTGATGCCCAGGGCGATTTGCAAGCCAATGGCAAACATCACCAGCGCAGCGGCGAGGCGCAGCGCCATCGCCCACGCCGGGCTGTAGTCGCGCACGCCGATGAGTGGCAGCAGGCAGCCGAAGACGAGGCCAAGCGTGGCGTAGCTGGCGAGCCGCCCGCCGTGATAGACCGGCAACAGCCGCTTTTTCATGCTGCCGAGGCCGAGCGAGACGCTGATACCGCCGCACATGGCGACGCAGTGCGCGCTGCCGGCAAGCCCGGTGGCGAAGGCGGTGAGGAGAGTGGCGGCGCTCATGACTCGCCGGATTCGCGCTGGCGGCGCTCTTCTTCGGTGTCGTCCAGCAGCGGAATCATGCCGGGCGATTCGAGGTCGTCGAACTGGCGGGTGCGCACCGCCCAATGGAAGGCGTAAACCGCCGCGGCAATGAGGACGACGGAGATGGGAATGAGCAGATAGAGGATTTGCATGACGGCGGGAGGGATACGGATAACGGGCGCACATTATGCGGCAAATCGCGGGTAGCGGCGCGCCTTGCCCTTGCCTTGCGCGGAAATTACCGTAAAGTATGCGTCTTCCGGGGAATGCCGCGTTTCCCCCGCCATAATCCGGAAATCTTTTCCTGATTCCATTCATCGAGGTTCATCATGAAAAAGCTGCTTGTCACCACGCTGGTATTGCTCGCCATCAATGCCCAGGCGGAAAGTGTCTTCCGTCGCGGCAATGGCTCCGAGCCGAAAAGCATTGACCCGCAATTGGCGACAGAAAATGCCGGTTCGGCGATTATTTATGACAATTTCGAGGGTTTGACCACCACCAATGCCAAAGGTGAAGTCATCCCCGGCGTCGCCGAAAAATGGGAAGTTTCCGATGACGGCAAAATTTATACTTTCCATCTGCGCGACAATGCCAAATGGTCCAATGGCGAGCCGGTGACGGCGGATGATTTTGTCTATGCCTGGCAACGCGCGGTCAATCCCGCCACCGGCGGTGAATATGCCTTCATTCTTTATCCGGTGAAAAATGCTGAGGCGATTGCCAGCGGGCAGGAAAAGCATCTGGAAGCGCTCGGCATTAAGGTATTGGACGAGCGCACCCTGCAAGTCGAACTGAATTATCCGACGCCGTATTTCCCCGGCCTGATGACGCATTACACCACCTATCCCGTCCCGCGCAAAACGGTCGAACAATTCAGCGACAAATGGACACGGCCAGAGCATATCGTCAGTAATGGCGCCTATCACTTGAGCGAATGGAAACCGCAGGCGAGCATTACCGCAGAAAAATCGCCGACTTACTGGAATCACGACCACGTCGCCATTGACAAAGTCATCTACTATCCGATTGAGCAGGAAAGCACCGCCTTTAACCGCTACCGCGCCGGGGAAGTGGATTACGTCGAATCCCTTTCCCCGGAAAGTCTGGAAATTGCCAAAAAAGAATACGCCGGCCAGTTGCACATAGAGCCATTCCTCGCCACCTACTGGATTGGTTTTAACCTGACCAAACCGCCATTCAAGGATAATCCCAAATTGCGCGAAGCGCTGACGCTGGCGATTGACCGTACGGTAATTACCGAAAAAATCCTGAAAGCCGGACAAATCCCCGCCTATGGTTTGGTACCGCCTTCCACCCATAACAGCGACCCCTATCAGCCGGAATACAGCAAACTGGATCGCAAGGAACAAATTGCCCGTGCGCAGGCACTTTATGCCGAAGCCGGATATTCCAAAGAAAAACCGCTGAAAGTTTCCATTATTTACAACACCAGCGATGCCCACAAAAAGATCATGGTGGCAGTCGCGGCGATGTGGAAACAGGTACTCGGCGTACAAACCGAACTGAATAACCAGGAATGGAAAGTCATGCTCGCCAACATGGCACAAAAAGACGACCAGGCCTATCGCTACTCCTGGAATGGCGACTATGACGATCCCTATACCTTCCTCGAAATCTTCCAGCAAAATTCCGAAGTCAATTACTCCGGCTACCAGAATCCCGCCTACGATGCCCAACTGAAAGAAGCGGCGGCCACGCCCGACCTCGCCGCGCGGGCAAAACTGCTGCAAGCGGCGGAAAAAACCGTCATTGACGACTACGCCGTTGCGCCGCTGTACCATTACGTCACCGTGCGCCTGCTCAAGCCACAATTCAAAGGCTACGCAGGCAATGCCCTCGGCATCGTGCGCACCCAGGATTTACACATCGAACCATGAGAACCCCATGAAAAAAACACTGCTCCTCACCACCGCCCTCCTGCTCGCCGCCACCAGCGGCGCGCAGGCCGAGACCGTCTTCCGCCGCAGCAACGACGCCGAACCCGCCAGCATGGACCCACAACTGGCGCAGGGAATGCCGGAAATGCACATCCTGCGCGATATGTTCGTCGGCCTCGTCGATGAAGACGCGGGCGCGCACCTCATCCCCGGCGTCGCCGAACGCTGGGACATCTCCGACGACGGCAAAACCTGGACCTTCCACCTGCGCGACAATGCCTGGTCGGACGGCACCCCGGTCACTGCGAGCGATTTCGTCTATGCCTGGCGGCGCGCGGTCGATCCGGCGGTCGGCAGTAAATACAGCTTCTTCCTCTACCCGGTGAAAAACGCAAAAGCCATCGCCGAAGGCAATGCAGCGGTCGATACCCTCGGCGTCAGCGCCGCTGATGACAAAACACTGGTGGTCGAACTGAACGAACCGACGCCCTACTTCCCCGGCCTGCTCATCAACGCCGTCACCTACCCCGTACCGCGGCACATCATCGAAAAACAGGGCAAAGACTGGACGCGCCCCGAAAACCTCATCGGCAACGGCGCCTTCAAAATGCGCGAATGGAAACCGCAGTCGCGCATCGTCCTCGAAAAATCCGCCAACTACTACGGCGCGCAGGACGTCCAGCTTGACAAGGTCATCTACTACGTCAGCGAAGACAAAAACGCCGAACTGCAACGCTACCGCGCGGGCGAGCTGGACTGGACGGCAGACGTACCGAACGACCAAATCAAATGGCTGCGCGAAAACCTCGGCGCAGAGCTGCACATCCACAACTACCTCGGCACCTTCTACTTCGGTTACAACCTCACCAAACCGCCATTCAAGGACAACCCCAAACTGCGCGAAGCACTGAGCCTCGTCATCGACCGCGAACGCATCGTCAAAAACATCACCGCCAGCGGCGAACAACCCGCCTACGGCTTCGTCACCCCCGGCATCAGCGGCTACACCCCCTACCAGCCCGAATACGCCAACTGGGACCGGCAAAAACGCCTCGAAAAAGCCAAGGCGCTCTACGCGGAAGCCGGCTACAGCAAAGAAAACCCGCTACGGGTCGAACTGCTCTACAACACCAACGACAACAACAAAAAAGTCGCCATCGCCGTCGCCGCCCTGTGGAAAGACGCACTCGGCGTCGAAACCAGCCTGATTAACAAAGAATGGAAGGCGTACCTCAACGACCGCCGCGAATACAACACCCAAGTCTTCCGCGGCTCGTGGATGGGCGACTACGACGACGCCAACACCTTCCTTGACCTCTTTGTCAGCGGCGGCGGCAGCAACACCATCGGCCTGAACGACGCGGCATACGACAAACTGCTCAGCGACGCCGCGCGCGAAACCGACGGCACAAAACGCGCCGCCATCCTGCAACAGGCGGAAAAACGGCTGATTGACCAGCACGACCTCGTCCCGGTGTTTTTCTTCGTCTCCAAACACCTGGTGAAGCCATATGTCAAAGGCTACGAAGAAAACGTGATGAACCACTGGCCGAGCAAATACATCCGCATCGAGAAAGAACAATAAACCCGCAAAAAACCGCCCTCCAAGGCGGTTTCTTTTTATTCACTCATTCTTGATGACACGGACACACCGGTATCACTGCGGTGTAGGCGCTCGGCGTGGTGACGATTTCCGCCTCGATTTCATAGACCGCGCGCAGGCTGTCGGGCGAGACCACTTCGGCGAACGCGCCCTGTCCGGCGACGTGGCCTTTGTTCAGCAGCAAGATGGTCTGTGTGTGGCGCGCGGCAAGGTTCAGGTCGTGGATGGCAATCACCACCAACGCGCCGGTGCGCGCAACGTAAGCGCCAAGGCGGTCGAACACTTGCATCTGGTGGCGGATGTCGAGCGCGCTGGTCGCTTCATCGAGCAGTAGCAGTTTCGGCTCGCGCAGGAGGCGTTGCGCGAGCAGCACCAGTTGTTGCTGCCCGCCGGAGAGGCGCGTCATGCAGCGGTCGTGCAGGTGACCGATGCGGAAGTCGTCCAGGATGGCGCAGGCGGCGTCAATCAGTTTGTGACCGACGCGCAGACCGAGTTGTTCGTGGTGGCCGAGCAGCACGGTTTCCAGCACGCTCAGCTCCGCGCTCACCTGGCAGTTTTGCGGCATGAAGCCGATGTCGCGCAGGCTGACCGGCGCGCCCTGCCAGTGAATCGTGCCGCTGAAGCGTTGCACGGTGGCGATGCTTTTGATGAGGGTGGATTTGCCGGTGCCGTTCGGGCCGATGAGGCCGACTATCTGCCCCTGCTCAAGGCGCGCGGTGATGTCGCGCAGGATGGGGGTTTTGCCGTAGCTGACGGCGACGTGTGCGAGTTCGAGGCTCATCCTTCGTTCCTCCTGCCGCTGCGGATGATGATGCCAAAGAGCATCGGCACCCCGGCGACGGCGGTGATGATGCCGACGGGGATTGCGCCGCCGGGCGAGATGATTTTGCCGAAGACGGAGGCGCCGATGAGGATGACCGCGCCGGTGACTGCGGCGAGCGGCAGGGCAAAGCGGTGGTCTTCGCCGACGAGCGAGCGCGCCATGTGCGGCGCTATCAGGCCGACAAAGCCGATGGTGCCGACGAAGGACACGGCGGCGGCGGTGAGTAGCGCGACGATGATGAAGCTGCGCTTGCGCAGTTTGTCAACGTTGATGCCGAGGCTCATCGCGTTGGCGTCGCCGAGGCGCAGTGTGGTCAGCGCCCAGGTGTCAAAGATGATAAACGGCACGCAGACGAGCAGGGTGGCAAGGCCGACCGCGACGGATGTCCAGCTCGCTTTCAGCAGGTTGCCAAAGAGCCAGAAGACGATTTGTTGTGACGCTTCCGGCGTGGCGAGGAATTGCAGCAGCGATTGCAGCGACTGGAAGAAAAACAGCACGGCAATGCCGCCGAGGACGAGGATGGCGGGCGTGGCGCTGCGCAGGATGGCGATGAGGTAAATCAGGCCGCAGGAGCCGATGGTCATCGCAAAGGCAGCGGCGGGAACGATGAGGAAGCCAAACCAGGCGTGCGCGGCAAGCCCCGGCACCATGCCGCCAAACATAATGGCGAGCGCCGCGCCAAAGCCGGCAGCGGCAGAGAAGCCGAGGGTGAACGGGCTGGCGAGCGGGTTGGCGAGGATGGTCTGCATCTGCAAGCCGGCGAGGCCGAGGCAACAGCCGACGAGAATCCCGGTCAGCGTCTGCGGCATCCGCAGTCCCCAGAGAATCGTCACCAGCTTGCGCAGCCGTGCCTCATCGGCGAATGTTTCCTGCAAGCCGCGCCAGAGCGATTCCAGCCCGGCAGGTGCGGCAGGCAGGGCGGACAGCGCCTGACTGGCGACGCTGCTGCGGTCGGTATCAAAAAACGGCCCGGCGCGCAGCGCCTTGAAAATATCGGCCAGCGGCATTCCGGACGGGCCGGTAGCAAGGTCGGCCAGCGCCAGCGCGAGCAGCACGAGCGCGGCGGCGGCGAGCAACAGCAGCCGCCGGTCGGCATTGCGCTGGTAACTGCCGTGAATGGAGGCGGGGGTCATAAAAAGTCCTCAAAGAATTAACGTATCGGGAGTGTGGCCGTAGGATGTGTGGCGGCATCGCCGACACGCACGCGGAGCTTATCGGGATGCGCGTGCCTACGGCATACACCCTACGAGAATCGAATAACGCACGCCTTGGCATATCCTGCCAAGGCGCATCCTATATACGACAAACCGGGCGGGCAGAAATATATCCGCCCGCGGTTTTCCATTATTTACCCGGCTGATAACGGGTCATAAAAACACCGTCCGCTTCAATCGGCAGCCATTTCTTGTAATATTCCTGCAAATTCCGCACCGGATCGATATCCTTGAAGGCGTCAGGATAAAGCTGCTTGGCGATAAATTGCGCATAAACATAATCGGAAAGGGTACGTGCGCCGCCGTGATAAATCGCAAAAACATTATCCGTTTTTACCGCAGGCAAATCCGCCCAGCCGGGACGTTTCAGATAAGCTGCAATGCGTTCATTGACGGTTTTGGGGTCGGCAGAAAAACCGACGGCGACCGCCTGCGGCTTGTTTTTCCATTCCGAACCGGCGAGGAAAATCAAATCCGGTGCTTCGGCGAGGATATATTCCGGGCTGAGCGGTGCCGCGCCTTTCACCTGTCCGGCGGCGATATTTTCCCCGCCCAGTTTTTCCAAAAGGGCGCCCCACATCGTGTTGCCATAAGAATTGCCGAAAGTATCCGCACCATTTTGTGCGAGCTCAACGTAAACTTTTTTCGGCGACGGTTTCAGTTTTTCAATGCGCTTTTCAATATCGGCGAAGGCATTCTTGTAATTATCGGCCAATTCCTGCGCGCGCTGTTCCTGTCCCAGCAATTTGCCCAATGCCAACGTGGAAATAGTGTGTTTCTCTACCGTTTGCGCATTGTAATCGAGGACGACATAGGGAATGCCCGCCGCATCGAGTTGCTTCACCGATTCGCCCAGTCCTTCATAATTCCAGACGCCGAGGATAACCAAATCGGGATTGGTGGCGATGATTTTTTCAATGGAAAACGTGCCGTCTTCGGTATTGCCAATATCGGGAATCTCTTTCAGTTTCGGCAGCGCTTTTTCATAAAGCGCGTATTGCTGCGGCCGCCAGTCTTTCCAGGTGGAAAGGGCAAGGGCGACGACCTTGTCCATCGCATCCTTGCCGCCAATGGCAAGATAATCTTCATAATAAAAACCGAGCACGATGCGCTCCGGCACTTTGGGTACGGTGACGGTGCGACCAACGACGTCGGTAGCGGTGATTTCGGCAAAGGCGGGGGCGGCGGCGGTGAATGCCAGCGCGGCGGCGAGCAGGAGCTTCTTCATGTAAACCTCTTGAATGCAAGGGAAAAGGGAGCCGGAAATGGCACGCGGGATTATAGGGTAACACGCCGGTAAATGCGATAACTTCTTGTTAGCCGCCGTGGAAATTTGTGGCAGACGCGGGAAAATCCCCGTGGTACTACGCGACGGCGAGCCACAAAAAACCGCGCCGGAGCGCGGTGGGTCATGTGATTTATGGCTTCTGTTTTTCCGACGCTGCGTCGGGTACCGCATCTGCAAGTATCCTGCCGCAGGCCTTGTAGGCTTCATTGCCAATATCTTTTATTGCTTGTAGTGATTTTCTTGTGTCTTCCACCGAACTTCCACTAAATAATTTGGCCAATATTGAAAATTGGGCATCGTAATCCAATTTGTCAGAGAAACATTGGCACAGGCTGTCATTATCTTCACCATTGATTTTGATACAATCTTCTTTCACTATTTCTTTATACTCATCCAGTCGTTCGCGCAGTTTTACAACCATAATTTTGGCCAATTCTTCTGCGGCCAGTGGATAACCGGCTATTTTTGCTTCCTGTAATACTTCATTGCTAATCTGTTCTTTAAGTATATCGCCTTTGCTTTTTTCGACAGCAATTGCAGTTATGGTAAATACTACAAAAAACAGACCAGCAAGGACGTTTTTCAGAATATTTTTCATGGAAATCTCCTTGTGTTAAAAATGTCAAGGGTTTGGGATAGTTCATGTCGGTCGTCACATGGGGATTATTTTCTGCCCCGAACCTCCCTTACGGGGGAGAGAGCTGACCTGCGTACGTCCGCAAAACATTGCTTGCAGTAGACGCAATTGTAACAGCACTTGGCTTGAATCAACGAATCAAATCGTACCGAGCGGAAATTTGCTGCGTAGGTACAACAACTACTTTTGTTTTTTTGCTTTGGCGATTGAGGCGGACAAACCGCAAGCCTTGCCTGTCGTCATGATAGCTTGTTGCCGTGCCCGTGCCTGCCGCGCTTTTTTCTGCGCTTGCGGTTCTCCCTCAAGGGTTTTTATGACCAAGGAAAATTGGGCTTCGTAATCGAGTTTGTCGGTAAAGCATTGGCATTCGCTCTTTTTGTCGCTGCCGAATGTGCTGAGGCAGTCTTCTTTACTGGCCTGTTTGAAGTCGGCCAGATGTGTATGCAGTTTGTCGGCAAGCATTTGGGGTATTTGCGTTTCTGTCAGCGGTTTGCCCGATGCTTCGGCAGATTTTGCTTGCTGGAGTAATTCTCCGATGATTGTTTTAGTCAGCAGGTCTGTTTTGCTGGATGCCTTTAGGGTTTCCTGACTATGGGCAATACTCAAATCGCACGCCTTGATGGCGGTCATTTCCTGTTCTTGTCGTAGCTGCTGCGCTTTTTCGACTTCTGCTGCCCGTATTTTCTGGTCTGCATTCAGCGCCTTTTCCATCCGTGCCAGGTGAGCGTTGTAATCCACTTTATTGATAAAGCATTGGCATTGTTTTTGGTTGGCCTTGCCGTAATCGCGGATGCAGTCTTCTTTCATGGCGTCGCTGTATTCGTTCTGGCGTGTGCGCAGCTTGGCAATGACCCGTTGACTTATTTCTGCCTCATTGGGGCTAGTACCAGATGCCTGCATTTCTTGCATGACTTCGGTGGCAACCTGTTTTCTGAGGATTTCGTATTTGCTTTGCGCCGCAGCCGTCGCGTGAATGGCGATACCGGCCAGCAGGATTGCGGCGAGGGTGTTTTTCAGGATTTTTTTCATGATGATTTACTTGGAGATTTCAGCAACAAAAACGGCGCAGATTATCCGCGCGGGGATATATCTGCGCCGCTGTGCAGGCGATTTATTTTTTCGCCGGTTGGGCTTCTGCCGCTTTGGCCGCCTCGGCAGCCGCTTTGGCTTCAGCTTCACGGCTGATGTTGATGTCCAGTCCGCAGGCCTTGTACGCCGCTTCTTCGTTTTCTTTAACCGTCTGGGCTTCTTTTTCCAGATTGGCGTCCGGCGTGGCGACCTGTTTTTCCATCATCGCAAAGTATTGCTCGAAATCCAGCTTGTCGGTTACGCACTGGCATTGGCTGTTTTTTTCTTTGCCGTAATCCTTGACACAGTCATCTGTTACCGCTTCTTTGAATTCGCCCAGGTGGGCGCGCATTTTGCCGAGGAATTTTTGTGCAAGGTCTTTTTCGGTGATGTTTTTCCCGGCTTTGCTGTCCGCCGTGATTTCCTGTATCAGCTCATTGGCGATTTTTTCACCAAGTTCATCGGATTTGTTTTTTTCCGCGGCCATGGTAGTTGTGGCTACTGCGGCAAGCAGCAAGGCGGCGAGGGTGTTTTTCAGAGATGCTTTCATCGTTTTTCCTGGTTATGGATGGAAGTGTTCAGGCGCGCAGGGGCGCGCCTGATAAAGGGGATAGTTATTCGGTTTCCTCGTGATATTCAAGGCCGCAGGATTCATAAACGGCTTTTTCGTTTTTAATGATGGCCTTGCTCTCTTTTTCAATCTCTGCGGGGCTGGCATCATTCAGTTGTTTTTCCATCAGGGCAAAGCTGGCTTCGTAGTCGAGTTTCCCGGTTGCACATTTGCATTGGCTTTCTTTGTCCTTGCCATATTCCTGCACACAGTCTTCGTGCATGGTTTCTCTAAATTCGCCGAGATGGTCGTGCATTTTTTTCAGGAACAGGCGGCCAACTTCTTCATCGCTCGGCTCTTTGCCATTCGTGTTATGTTGGCTCATCAGTTCTTGCGTCATTTCCAGCACGATTTTGTTGGCCAGCGCGTCGGCTTTTTCATCTTTTGCCTGCGCTGTCATGGCCAGTCCGGAAAGCAGTAATCCGGCAAGGGTGCTTTTTATTAGCGGTTTCATCGCAGATTCCTTGTGTTGAGGGAAGAAAACGGGAATTGGCGGCTGTAGCTGCCGTTATTTGAGCCGCAGCCCGCACATACGGTAGGCGCGTGCAGTCATCGCATCCAGGCGGCTTATTTCGTAGCGGTAATCGCCGCGCGGGTTGGCGCGGTATTTTTGTGTGTACCTGAAGACGGCATCGTAATCCAGTTTATTGGCAAGGCATTGGCACTGGCGCAATTTTTCCGGGCCATAGGTTTCGATGCAATCATTGCGTGTCGCCAGTTTCAGCTCGCCACGGTGTGCGCGCATTTTTTTGCCGAGAATTTGGCTGACGGTCTTGTTGCCCAGTTTTTTGCCACGAACCGCCTCTTTCCAGGCGACCTCCTGCGCGACTTCACGATTGACCTGATCACCGAGGCGCGAGGCGCGGTCAGCCTTGACGCAGGCAGTGAGGCTCAGGCTGCAAAGCAGCAATGCAAACAGCGTTTTTTTCATTTCAGTTGCCTTTATCTGGGGGGAAACTGCGATAATTATAAACGGCTTTTTATTACAATATTTCATCATGTTTGATGAGGAGAATTCCATGCAACACATTTCCGTCGCGATCATTGGTTGCGGTATGTCCGCCCACACCTTTCATTTGCCGCTGATTGCTGCCAGCGCCGATTTCCGCCTCACCGCGCTGGTGAGCAGCCGTCCGCAGCCGGATGTTGCCGTGGCACAATTCCCGGATGCGGCGGCAATGCTGGCGCAGTCCGATGCGGAGCTGGTCGTCATTACCGCGCCGAATGCGGTGCATTTTTCCCTCGCCGCGCAGTGTCTGGCGGCAGGACGGCACGTCGTGCTGGAAAAGCCGATGGTGAACACGGTCGCGGAAGGACGCGAGCTGATTGCGCGGGCAGAACGCGCCGGGCGATTGCTTTCGGTCTTTCATAACCGCCGCTGGGACAGTGATTTTTTGACGTTGCAGGCGCTCTTGGCGCGCGGCGAGCTGGGTGCGTTGCGCTTTTTTGAGTCGCGCTGGGACCGCTTCCGCCCCGAAGTGCGCGACCGCTGGCGCGAGAATCCCGGCGTCGGCGCGGGTATTTGGTACGACCTCGGCGCGCATTTGCTCGATCAGGCGCTGACGCTGTTCGGGATGCCGCAGGCAGTGACGGGCAACTGCCGCGCGCTGCGCCCCGGCAGCCGGACGGTGGATTATGCGCAGGTGCAGTTGCATTACCCGGATTTTGAAGCGGTTTTGCATACTTCGCCTTATACCTGCGCGCCGGTCGCGCGTTTCCGCGTCGAGGGCGATGCGGGCAATTTCGTCAAATTCGGGCTGGATGTGCAGGAGGCACAGTTGAAGGCGTGGCTGTCGCCGTGCGATGCCGCTTACGGGCTGGAGGATGCGGCGCAATTCGGCACGCTTTATGCGCCGGATGGCAGCGCCCGCACCGTGCCGCCGGTGCGCGGCGATTTTGCCGCTTTTTACCGCAATGTCGCCGCCGCCTTGCGCGGAGAAGCGCCGCTGGCGGTGACGGCAGAGGACGCGCTGCGGGTGATTTATTTGACCGAGCTCGCGCAGCAAAGCAGCGATTGCGGGCGCAGGCTGACGGTGGATACGACGGCAGTTTGAGGATTTCCCGCAAGCCGCCATAAGGATTTGATGTCCGGGAGGATTAAGGCGATACGGCGATGCGTATTGCGCTATGCAAGCGCGACGATTCGCACGGGTGGTTTTGCCCGAATGGCAGGAAAGGTTTGCACCATAGCGGGTGGGCGCTCTGCCGTCGCAATCTTTTGCGCGACCGGCTTGAATTGCCGAATGGCAGTAGCGCGGCGCGGCAAATGCGCTAGAATTGCGCCCGTTTCCACTCATCCATAACTCACGCATCATGAAATATTTGCTTTCTCTCTTTTGGCTTCTCGCTGTCGCCGTCGCGCAGGCCGATCCGCTGCCTGCCGAGGAGGTGTTCAAGCCGGAAATTCATCAAAGCGCGACCGCCGACGGCTATCGCACCGAAGTCACCATCCATTTTCCCGACGGCTATTATTTGTATGCCGACAAGACCACGCTCGGCGGGGTGGTTGGCGAGGAGTCGCGCACCCCGGCGGAGGCGAAGGAGGACCCGTATTTGGGGCCGACGCAGGTGTGGCATCAGCCGCCGACGATTACCCTCAGCCACCGCGACCGCGCTGACACGTTTACGCTGAAGACGCAGGGCTGCGAGGAAAACGTTATTTGTTATCCGCCGACGTCGTGGACGTTGCAGGTGCCGCCTGCCGAGGTCGCCGCCAATGAGGCGGTCATGGCGCAACGGGCGACGGCGGCAAATGTTGAACCCGCCGACACTGCCCCAGCCGCGCAACCGTCGCTGTTCCAGACGAAGAAAAACGAGGTCTTGCCGGAAGACCAGGCGTTTCTCGTCGATGCGCAAAAAGGCACGAACGGCCAGCTTGACCTGCATTATCAAATGCCGGAGGGCTATTACCTATACCGCCACAGCCTGAAAGCGGAGCTGGACGGCAAACCGTTGGCGCTGCCGTTGCCAGAGGGCGAGCGTCATCAGGACGATTTTCTCGGCGAGCAGGAGATTTACCGCAACACCCTGCGCTTCAGTCTGCCCGACGTGCAGGGCAAGGCGCTCACCCTGCATCTGCAAGGCTGCGCCGAGGGGCTGATTTGCTACCCGCCCATTCAGCGGCAATTCCATTTTGAGGCGGGCAATAGCGCGGGCGGTCTCACCACCACCCCGTCCATTGCTGCGGAAACGCCCGCCGCGCCGCCAGTTGTCGCCAACAGCGATGCGCCTTCCGCCATCGTGCAGAAGTTGAACGACCATTTCTTCATCGCGCTGCCGCTCGTTTTGCTGCTCGGCATCGGCGTCAGTTTCACCGCCTGCGTCTATCCGCTGGTGCCGATTGTCACCAGCCTCGTTGTCGGCAAGAACACCAGCACCGCCCGCGCCTACCGCCTCATCAGCGTCTATGTGCTGGCGATGGGCGCGACGATGGCGCTGCTCGGCGCGGTCTTCGGCATTTTCCAGATTAACCTGCAAGTGATTCTGCAAAAGCCGTGGATTACCGTGCTGGTAGCGCTGCTCTTTGCCGGGCTGTCGCTGTCGCTGTTTGACGTTTATACCCTGCAAACGCCGCGCTGGCTGCAAAAACCGGTGGACAAACTCAACCGCAAACAGCAATCCGGCTCGTACAGCGGCGCGGCGGCGATGGGCGCGCTTTCTATCCTCGTCGTCAGCCCCTGCGCCACGCCGGTTCTGACCGCGCTGCTGCTCTTTACCACGCAGACAACGCCGCTCAAGGGCGCGACCGCCCTGTTCTTCTTCGGCCTCGGCACCGGCCTGCCGCTGTTGCTGTTCGCCGGTGCCTTCCGCAAATTCCTGCCGAAGGCGGGCGCATGGATGGACAACGTCAAAAAGGCCTTCGCTTTCGCCCTCTTGGCCATTGCCGTCTGGCTCGTCGCCCGCATCCTGCCGCTCGCCTGGGCGCTCGCGGCGTGGATGCTGTACGCGCTCTTGTTTGCGACCTATATATATGGCGACAGCAAGACGCGCCGCTTCCTCGCCGGATTGGGGCTTACCGTTGCCATCGCCCTCGGCGTGCAAAGCGCGGCGCAATTCTTCGCGCCGCCCGCCGCAGCCGTCGCCCAACAAGGCGCGGCCTTCCGCGAACTGCATAGCAAAGCGGAAATCGAAGCGGCGCTCGCCGCCAGCGACCGCCCGGTGCTGCTCGATTTCTATGCCGACTGGTGCGTCGCCTGCAAAAAATGGGAAGCCAACATCTGGCACAACCCGCGCTTTGCCGCCGACCTCGCCGGTTACACCCTGCTGAAAATCGACGTCACCGACTTCAACGACGCGCACAAGGCCATCTTCAACGCGCTCAACCTCGTCGGCCCGCCCGCCGTCCTCTATTACCCGCCGCACGGCCAACTCGCCGCGCCGCAGGAAAAAATCATCGGCGAGCAGAACGCGGATGATTTCGCGGCAAAACTGGCAGAATGGCGCAAGAAATAGACTATAATGCGCGGCTTTAACGCCCCCGGCCCGCAATACCATACGGTGTTGCGGGCATCAATATGCGACCACCACCCCATTTGAGACAACACACCCTATGGCGCTCATTTTTGTCATCAACGGCCCCAACCTCAACCTGCTCGGCAGCCGCGAACCGGCGCACTACGGGCATGACACCCTCGACAGCATCGAACACCGCCTCAGCGAAATGGCGACCGGCCTCGGCCACCAACTCGAATTCATCCAGCACAACCACGAAGGCGTCCTCATCGACCTCATCCACGCCGCAGGCAAACACGAAGTCGATTACATCATCATCAACCCCGCCGCTTTCACCCACACCAGCGTTGCCCTGCGCGACGCCCTCGCCGCCGTCGCCATCCCCTTTACCGAAGTCCACCTCTCGAACATCTACCGCCGCGAACCCTTCCGCCAGCACTCCTACTTCAGCGACCTCGCACAAGGCGTCATCAGCGGCTTCGGCGCGACCGGCTACGAACTGGCGCTGACCGCTGCCCACCACTACCTTACCCAACCCAAATAAGAGACCGCCCACTATGGACATCCGCAAAATCAAAAAACTCATCGAAATGCTCGAAACCTCCGGGATAGCCGAACTGGAAATCACCGAAGGCGAAGAATCCGTGCGCATCAGCCGCTACGGACAAACCTCGCCGATGCCCGCGATGCCCTACCCGCCGCAGGCGTACAACCTCGCCGTCCCTGCCCCTGCTGCCGCACCCGCCGCCGAAGCAGCGCCTGCGGGCAAACCCGCGCCGGACGGCAAAATCATCCGCTCGCCGATGGTCGGCACCTTCTACAACGCCCCCGCCCCCGACGCCGACCCCTTCGTCAAACTGGGCGATGACATCAAAACCGGCGACACCGTCTGCATCATCGAAGCGATGAAAATGTTCAACCGCATCGAAGCCGACTTCGGCGGAAAAATCGTCGAAATCCTCGTCGAAAACGGCCAGCCGGTCGAATACGACGAACCGCTGTTCGTGGTCAAATAAGGAGCGCGCCATGTTTGAGAAAGTGCTGATAGCCAACCGGGGCGAAATCGCGCTGCGCATCCTGCGCGCCTGCCGCGAAATGGGCATCGAAACCGTCGCCGTCCACTCCAAGGCCGATGCCGACCTCAAACACGTCGTGCTGGCCGACGAATCCGTCTGCATCGGCCCCGCACCATCGTCCGAAAGCTACCTCAATATGCCGGCCATCATCTCCGCCGCCGAAGTGACCAACGCCGACGCCATCCACCCCGGCTACGGCTTTCTCTCCGAAAACGCCGACTTCGCCGAGCGCGTCGAACAATCCGGCTTCACCTTCATCGGCCCGCGCGCCGAAACCATCCGCATGATGGGCGACAAAGTCGAAGCCATCAAGGCGATGAAAGCCGCCGGCATTCCCTGCGTCCCCGGCTCCGACGGCCCGCTCAGTACCGACCCGGACGAAATCCGCGCCACCGCCGAGCGTATTGGCTATCCGGTCATCATCAAAGCCGCCGGTGGCGGTGGCGGGCGCGGCATGCGTGTCGTCAGAAGCGCCGACGAAGTCGTCGATGCCGTGCGCCTCACCAAAACCGAAGCGCGCCAAGCATTTGGTAACGACATGGTGTACATGGAAAAATTCCTCGAAACCCCGCGCCACATCGAAATACAAGTACTGTCGGACAAACACGGCAACGCCATCCACCTCGGCGAACGCGACTGCTCGCTCCAGCGCCGCCACCAAAAAGTCATGGAAGAAGCGCCCGCCCCCGGCATCACCGAAGCACAGCGCAACAAAATCGGCGCCGTCTGCGTGGAGGCCTGCAAACGCATCGGCTACCACGGTGCGGGCACCTTTGAATTCCTCTACGAAAACGGCGAGTTCTACTTCATCGAAATGAACACCCGCGTCCAGGTCGAACACCCCGTCACCGAAATGGTCACTGGCGTGGACATCGTGCGCGAACAAATCCGCATCGCCGCCGGCCTGCCGCTTTCCTACACCCAGGACGACATCAAGGTGCGCGGCCACGCCCTTGAATGCCGTATCAACGCCGAAAACGCCAAAACCTTCATCCCCTCGCCGGGGCGCGTCACCGAATTCCACGCACCGGGCGGACTGGGCGTGCGCGTCGAATCGCACCTCTACGACGGCTACACCGTACCGCCGCACTACGACTCGATGATCGGCAAACTCATCACCTGGGGCGACACCCGCGAAACCGCCATTGCGCGGGCGAAAATGGCACTGCGCGAACTCGTCATCGAAGGCATCAGCACCAACATTGAGCTGCACCAGGATTTGCTTGAAGACCCGGTCGTCAACAAAGGCGGAATGGACATCCACTACCTTGAACACAAACTCGGACTGGCCTGAACCCGACGCCCCGCATCCGCGGGGCGCATTACTTGTAGCGCCCGAACTGCCGCATTCCCGTAGGGTGGGGCTTGCCCCACCACATCACCGACATACCCGCCCCGCCAAAACCCCAAAAGGAAACACCCCATGACCGCACAATGGCTGGAAATCACCCTGCACAGCACAAGCGACGCCGACACCGACCGCATCGAAGCCGCACTCGAAGCCGCGGGCGCGATTGCCATCACCTACACCGCCGCCGATGACGAAGAAATCTTTGAGCCGCCCGTCGGCACGATGCCGCTGTGGCAACACACCGGCATCACCGGTCTCTTCCCGCAAAACAGCGACCCGGAAACCATCCACTTCCTGCTGCGCGCCGCGCTCGGCAACGACATCGCGCTTGATGACCGCCTCTTTGCCGACAGCGAATGGACGCGCGCCTGGCTTGACCACTTCCGCCCGATCGACTTTGGCGGCGGCTTTTGGGTGGCGGCGAGCGAACACCATATTGATGACCCAACAGCGACCGTGCTGCGTCTTGACCCTGGTCTCGCCTTCGGCACCGGCACGCATCCATCGACTGCAATGTGCCTCAACTGGCTGGTACACCACGGCGCGCTCGCGGGCAAAACCGTCTATGACTACGGCTGCGGCAGCGGCATCCTCGGCATCGCCGCCGCCCTGCTCGGTGCAGCGCACGTCTGGCAGACCGACATCGACCCGCAGGCACTCACCGCCAGCGGCGAAAACGCCGACAAAAACGGCGTGCGCGCGCGCATCACCCTCTGTGCCGACCCGAACGACGCGCCCAAAGTCGATTTGCTCGTCGCCAACATCCTGCTCGAACCGCTCTGCTTCCTCCGCCCACAGTTTGAAAAACACCTGCGCGCAGACAGCCAGCTCATCTTCGCCGGACTGCTTGAGCGGCAGGAAGACCGCATCCGCGCAGCCTACGGCGATGCCTATCACATCAGCCGCGCCGACGAACGCGACGGCTGGATACTGCTGCACTTGCGTCCCAAATCCTAAACATCCCTCCCCCGTGGGAGAGGGGCGGGGGTGGGGTTTGCCCGCACACCTCGTTGCTCAATAAACATCCTCGCCCAAATCCAAAACCATGCACCTCGGCTCCTTCCACTACCCGCAGCCCGTCATCGTCCTTGCACCGATGGCGGGCGTGAGCGACCTGCCCTTCCGCCGCCTCTGCCAAGAAAACGGCGCGGACTACAGCACCGCCGAAATGATCAGCGCCAAACCCGAACTGCTGCACACCGCGCATTCCGCCACACGGCTACAATTCGACCCTGACCCGCGTTACCCGAAAATCATCCAGCTCGTCGGCGGCGACGCGGCGCTGCTGGCGGAAGCGGCGCTCCTCATGCAGGCCAAAGGCGCGGACATCATCGACATCAACATGGGCTGCCCGGCAAAAACCATCGCCCGCCAACAGGCAGGATCGGCGCTCTTGGCCGACCTCCGCCAGGTGGAGAAAATCCTCGCCGCCGTGGTGCGCGCGGTCAACATCCCGGTAACACTCAAAACCCGTCTCGGCTACCACGACGGCCAACCGGTCATCACAGAAGTCGCACGCATCGCGGAAGCCTGCGGCATTGCCGCGCTTTCCGTCCACGGCCGCAGCCGCGCGCAGCGTTACCAGGGCGAAGCCGACCACGCCGCCATTGCCGAAGCGAAAGCACAAACCCGCCTGCCGGTGATTGCCAACGGCGACATTACCAGCGCTGAACAAGCGAAAACCCTGCTTGACCGCTACGGCTTCGACGGCATCATGATAGGCCGCGCCGCCCTCGGCGACCCGTGGCTCTTTGCCCGCTGCCAGGCGCTCATCAATGGCCGCACCCTGCCCGCCGCCGAAAAAACCGCCCAAATCCGCGCCCATCTGCGCGACTTGCACCAACACTACGGCGCGCAGGCGACCGCCATCGCGCGCAAACACCTGCACGCCTACCTGCGCCCGCATCCCGATTACCCCGCACTGCGCCCAGCGATTAACCACGCCGCGCATCTCGACGCCCAACTCGCCCTCATCCCGAAGCCCTAACCGAGAAAACCCATGCCCCCGCTGACCCTTCGCGCCGCCATCGAATACAGCATTGCCGAATACTACGCCCTGCACGACGGCGACGACACCCGCATCACCAACCTCTACCACCTCATCATCAGCGAAGCCGAACACGCCCTCATCAGCCACACCATGCAGCGCTGCCACGACAACCAGAGCCACGCCGCCAGAGTCCTCGGCATCACCCGCAACACCCTGAAAAAAAAGCTGACCGAACACCGCATTCCCTACCAAAGCCCGCAACAACAACGATGAAAAAAACCATCCCCCTGCTTGCCCTCACCCTCCTCGCCGCCTGCCCCGCCCACGCGGCCGAATACCGCTGGCTGCACGACGGCGAACGCCCCATCCTGGCCGAAATCGTGCGCAGCGACGCCGACCGTGCCCGCGGCCTGATGTATCGCCCCTGGCTCGTGCCGTACGGCGGGATGCTGTTCATCTTTGACCCGCCGCAACCGGTCGCCTTCTGGATGAAAAACACCCTGATACCGCTGGAAATACGCTTCTACAATGCTGACGGCCAACCCGTCGCCCGCCACCTCGCCACACCCTGCACCCGCGACCCCTGCGCGCATTACCCCGCCCACGGCAAAGTCGCCTACGTCCTCGAAACCCGCGCCCGCTACCGCCTCGCACCCCCGCGACAGCCGCTGTACATCTTCCCGGACGGGCGGGCCTAACCCTTCCAGCCGCCGTGCTACAGGCGCTTTGCTATAATCCCCCTCCCTTCAACAACCGAGGAAAACCCCATGGCAGACTTCAACCAAATCCTTGACGCGGGCGACGTGGACGGCGGCATCATCAACGTCGTCGTCGAAATCCCGGCAGGCTCCAACCACAAAATCGAATGGAAGCGCAAAGTCGGCGCGCTGATGCTCGACCGCGTTGAGCCGCTCATCTTCGCCAAGCCGACCAACTACGGCTTTATCCCGCAAACGCTGGACGAAGACGGCGACGAGCTGGACGCGCTTATCATCACCGACACCCCGCTGCCGACCGGTGTCTATCTCGAAGCGCGCGTCATCGGCGTGATGAAATTCGTCGATGACGGCGAAGTCGATGACAAAATCGTCTGCGTCCCCGCCGACGACCGCCAAACCGGCGACGCCATCAAGACCCTTGCCGACCTGCCCGCGCAGCTCATCAAACAAATCGAATTTCACTTCAACCACTACAAGGCGCTGAAAAAACCCGGCTCAACCAAAGTTGACCACTGGGGCGACATCAACGAGGCGAAACAAGTCATCCGCGACTCGCAAGCCCGCTGGAAAGCCCAATAATTCACAGCCCCCGCCACCGGGGGCTTTCACCATCTATCCGCATGAAAAAAATCCTCCTCCTCACCCTCCTCCAGGCGAACACCCTCATGGCAACCCCGCAAGACCCCAACCTCTGGCTCGAAGACATCGACAGCGAACGCGCCCTGCAATGGGTACGCGAACAAAACACCACCGCCGAAAAAGCGTTCACGCAAAACCCCGCCTTCAAACAAATGGAAGCGGACATCCTTGCCGTACTCGATTCCAAAGAAAAAATCCCCTACGCCGGCAAACGCGGCGACTACTACTACAACTACTGGCAGGACGACCAGCACCCGCGCGGCATTTGGCGGCGCACCACCCTCGACGAATACAAAAAGCCCAACCCCCAATGGGACAACATCCTCGACCTCGACGCACTCAATAAAGCAGAAAACGCCACCTGGGTCTGGCACGGCGCCCAATGCCTGCGCCCCGACTACCGCCGCTGCCTCATCAGCCTCTCCAACGGCGGCTCGGATGCCGACGAAACGCGCGAATATGACCTCGAAAAACGCGAATTCATCAAAGACGGCTACTACCGCCCCGCCGCCAAAGGCTCGATGAGCTGGATCGACGAAAACCACGTCTTTATCCAGACCGACTTCGGCAAAGACAGCATGAGCAGCTCCGGCTACCCGCGCGAAGCCCGCCTGTGGACGCGCGGCACCCCGCTGGAGCAGG
Organism: Cardiobacterium sp.; assembly: GCF_057314735.1. NCBI lineage: Bacteria > Pseudomonadati > Pseudomonadota > Gammaproteobacteria > Cardiobacteriales > Cardiobacteriaceae > Cardiobacterium > Cardiobacterium sp. The sequence goes on along the minus strand of NZ_DBHKZK010000066.1, from coordinate 39,426 downwards.
CCGAACTCGTTTACCGGGGCAAAGACGGCGATATGCGCGTCATCGCTTACCACGACAGCACCCCCGGCTACGAACGCGATTACGTCGTGCGCATCATCGACTTCTACAACAACGAATACTACCAGCGCCTTGCCGACGGCAAACTGGTGAAAATTGACGTCCCCGATTCCGCCGAAAAAGGCGTCGTGCGCGACTGGCTCATCATCAGCCCGCGCGAAGACTGGACAATCGGCGACAAAACCTACCCGGCGGGCAGCTACCTCGTCGCCAAATACGACGACTGGATGGCGGGCAAACGCGAGCTGACCGCACTCTTCACCCCGGACGCGCACACCTCGCTCGCGGGCAGCACCTGGACCAAAAACTACCTCATCCTGGAAACCCTCGAAGACGTCAAAACCCGCCTTACCGTTTACGACCCGGCCAACCACTGGGCGCAAAGCAAACTCGCGGGCGTACCCGACATCGGCACCGCCAGCACCGCCGCTATTGACGCCGACGAAAGCGACCAAATCTGGCTCACCACCAGCGGTTACACCCAGCCGACCACCCTCGCGCTCGCCGACCTCGCCCGCGCCCAACAGCCGCCCGAAACCCTGAAAACCCTGCCCGCCTACTTTGACGCGAGCGGACTCACCGTCGAACAACACTTCGCCACCAGCGACGACGGCACCCAAATCCCCTACACCATTGTCCGCCCGAAAGACCTGAAAACCGACGGCAACAACCCGACCCTGCTCTACGGCTACGGCGGCTTTGAAGTCGCGCTCACCCCCGGCTACGGCGGCGGCATCGGCAAAAGCTGGCTGACGCGCAAAACCGCAAGCGGCCGCAGCGGCGTTTACGTCGTTGCCAACATCCGTGGCGGCGGCGAATACGGCCCACGCTGGCACCAGGCAGCGCTGAAAGAGCACCGCCACAAAGCCTACGAAGACTTCGCCGCTGTCGCCCGCGACCTCACCGCGCGCGGCATCGCCAGCCCGGCACACCTTGGCATCCAGGGCGGCAGCAACGGCGGCCTGCTGACGGGCAATATGCTGACCCAATACCCGGAACTGTTCGGCGCCATCGTCATCCAGGTGCCGCTGCTGGATATGCAGCGCTACCACAAACTGCTCGCCGGCGCCTCGTGGATAGCCGAATACGGCGACCCGGACAAACCCGAAGAATGGGCATACCTGCAAAACTACTCGCCCTACCACCGCTTTGACCCGGCGAAAAACTACCCGCCGGTGCTGTTCACCACCTCGACCCGCGACGACCGCGTTCACCCCGGCCACGCGCGCAAAATGATGGCGAAAATGCTTGCGGCGGGCAAAACCGCGCTTTACTACGAAAACACCGAAGGCGGCCACGGCGGTGCGGCAGACAACAAACAGCGCGCCTACATGAGCGCGCTTGCCTACACTTTCCTCTGGAACGAACTGACGAAGGGGCTATAACCCGCCGCTGCTGCTATAAAAAAACGCCGCATTTGCGGCATTTTTTCGCAGGTTGGGTTAGGCGCTGTTTATAGCCGTTCACCGAAAGTTTCAGCTTGTAGGGTGGGGCTTGCCCCACCCTACAGGTTCTGCGGGAAGCGACAGTTTTGCGGGTCAAGGGATTCATGCCCAACGTTGTAACAACGGCAACAGCGTAGGATTTGTGCCGCAGGCACGCACGCGGTTGCCGATATCAAATTCCGGCGTGCGTGTCGGCTACGCCACCACACACCCTACGCATGAAACCCGCCCGCTGCGGATTTGAAAGGAGGTCTAAATTGTAAACAGCCCCTGGCGCGCTTATGCCCGCTCGCCTTTGCGGTGGTAATTGCCGCCTTTGCGTTCGGCAAACGGTTTTTTGCCGCCGCGTTTGCCGTCGAATTTCTTGCCGTCCGCCTTGCCGTAGCTTTTGCCCGGTGCGCCCCGGAATTTTTTCCCCAGTTTGGTTTTCGGTTTGCTGGTGATTTTCGGCTCCAGCCCAGCGATGCGGTGCTCTTCGATTTTCCGCTCCAGGTAGCGGGTGATGGCGGAAAGCTGGCTGCGGTCGGCAAGGCTGCACAGGTTAATCGCGGTGCCGCTGCGTCCGGCGCGGCCACTGCGGCCAATGCGGTGCACATAGTCTTCCACCTGGCGCGGCAGGTCGTAGTTGATGACGTGGCTGATGGCGGGGACGTCGATGCCGCGCGCGGCGACGTCTGTCGCAACGAGGATGTCGCATTTGCCCTTGCGCAGGTCTTCAACGATGCGGTTGCGTTTGACTTGCGGCAGGTCGCCGTGCAGGTAGCGGGCGCGGAAGCCGTTGTCGCGCAGTTGGTCGGCGATTTCTTCGCTGGCGCGTTTGGTGGCGGCGAAGATGATGGCCTGCCCCATTTCCGGGTCGGCGACGAGATGCTCCAGGATTTGGTTTTTGTGGTCGGCGTTGTCGCAGAAATAGACTTTTTCTTCGATGTGCGCGCTTTCGACCTTGATGGCGATGCGCTCCGGCTCGCGCGTATAGCGGCGGGCGATTTTGCCGACGGCGCCGTCCCAGGTGGCGGATGACATGATGGTCTGCCGCGCCTCCGGCAGCGCTTCGATGATGGCATTGAGGTCGTCGGCAAAGCCCATATCAAGCATCCGGTCGGCTTCGTCGAGGACGAGCATATCGAGCGCGCTGCAATCAATGCGTTCGTCGCGCAGGTGGTCGAGCAGGCGGCCGGGGGTGGCGACGATGATTTGCACGCCTTTTTTCAGGGCGCGGATTTGTCCGCCGTAGGGCGCGCCGCCGACCAGCGGCACGGAGAACAACCATTTGAGTTCTTTGCCGTATTTGCGTACCTGGTCATGCACTTGCAGCGCCAGTTCGCGTGTCGGGGTGAGGATGAGCGCGCGCGGGCGTTTGCCCTTGTTTTCGCCGGTGACGAGGCGGGTGAGAATGGGCAGGACAAAGGCGGCGGTTTTGCCGCTGCCGGTTTGCGCGGAGAGTTGCAGGTCGCGCCCGGCGACGGCAAGCGGGATGGCTTGTGCCTGGATGGGCGTCGGCGTGGTGTAGCCGCTGGCGGCGATGGCCTTGAGCAGGGCTTCGGGGAGACTCAGGTCGGTGAAGGTTTGCATGGATGGCTCCGGTGTGTGGGGCAATGGCAAACCATGACGACCGCAGCGCCGTGAGGGTTACGAAGATGAGGGTTGCCGGAATTTTCATTTCATCGGCAACAATCAGGGGAAGCCTCGTGCTTCGGATCGCGGGCGATGTCGTCAAAGGGCGCGCATTGTACGCGCCCGCAGCGGCTTGTAAAGCGGTTCTTGCAAAAATCCCTTATGCTGTCGCCATTTTCACACCGGAGAACGCCATGCCCTTCCCCCCTGCCCTGCTTGAACTCGCCGCCCTTTCTGCCACGGAGGACGAAAGCAGCATCGCTGCCCTCTGCCTGCAAGCGGCGGACTGCGCCGCGGTGTGCGTACCGCCGCCGTTTGTCGCCCAAGCGCGGCGGGCGCTGCCTGCTGCCGTGCAGGTCGCCAGTGTCGTCAATTTCCCCGACGGGGCGCAGTCGCAGGAGGCGATTTACGCGACGCTGCGGCAAATCCTCGCCGACGGCGGCGATGAAATCGCCTTCATTTTCCCCTACCGCGCCTTTATCAACGACAACGCCAGCAGCGCGCTGGAGCTCAGCGAAGGCGTCGCCCAGTTTTGCCACGACCACGACACCCGCCTGCGTGTCATCCTCGAAACCGGCGTGCTGGCCGATGGCGACATTCTCGCCAGCGCCGAAGCCGCCATCCGTGCCGGGGCGGATATGCTGCAAACCTCAAGCGGTTACGCCGAAAAGGGGGCGACGCCGGAAGCGGCATTGCTGTTGCTCAATACCCTTGCCGCCGCCCCGCGCGACATTGGCCTTGTCATCGCGGGCGGCGTGCATGACGCCGACACCGCCCGCGCCTATCTGGTACAAGCGGCAGCGGTGATGGACGAGGACTGGCCGAACGTGGCGCGGTTTCGCCTCAGCATCGGCGCGGAAGACCTGCCCGCGCTGCAAGACGCCGACGGTCAGCCCCCATGCGCATCCTGAGCTACAACATCCAGGCGGCAATTAACGCACGCAGCTACCTGAGCTACACCTGGCAATGGCACCGGCAAATCCTGCCCGGCCCGGCCAAACGCAAGACCCTCGCCCGCATCGCCGCCTACATCAGCCAGTTTGACCTCATCTGCCTGCAAGAAATTGACCTCGGCGGCCTGCGCAACGGCTTTCGTAACCACGTCGAACAACTGCGTGACTTGACCGGCCTGCCATACAGCCTCGCCCAGACCAATCGCCGCCTCGGCAAACTCTCGCTGCACGGCAACCTCATTTTGAGCAAAATGCCGCTGCGCGAAGTGCTGAACCGCCCGCTGCCGTCGCGCATCCCCGGTCGCGGCGTACTGGCGGCGGCGGTTGCAACCACCCGTGGCGAGCTGGTCGTCGCCAACATCCATCTGAGCCTCGGCGCGCTCGACCAGCACCGCCAACTGCGCTTCATCCGCGGCCAGCTTGCCGCCTGGGAAAACGTGCTCATCACCGGCGATTACAACTGCACCCCGGATGCGCCGCAACTGCGCATCCTCGCCGAACACGGCTACCGTCGCCTCGGCGACACCAGTCCGACCTTTCCTAGCTGGAGGCCGCACAAGGCACTCGATCACGCTTTCCTGAAAGGCGGTCTGAGCGCACGCAGCTTCGTCAGCGACGAACGCGACAGCGACCACCTGCCGCGGGTGATTGAGCTGGCGGAATAATCCTCACCCCGGCTTACCGTCAATGCGCGGGCGAAACCAGATGAGCGTGTAACCGTGCAGCAGCAGGCAGAATGCCACCACCCACAGCACCTGCGCGCCGCCAATCCACCATAAATATTGCGCGGGCAGGGCGAGCGGCAGCAGCACGCGGCAGACGAACCCGGCGCAGAGCAGGTAGAGCGCGATGACGGCGACGCGCGGCGGTTCGTGAATATTGCGCCCGGAGTGGCCGAGGCTGACCCGCGCCATCATCGACAGCGTCAGCAGGCCGATGCCAGACAGCGCCAGCGCGTGCAGGGCGAGGGTATCGCTCACCACCGGCCAGAACAGTTGGCTGCCAAAGAGGAGAAAGCCGAAAATCATCGCGGCGAAGGCGAGGTGAATACTCCACAGCAGCGGGCGATGCCAGATGCCGCGCGTGTACCAGCCGGCGAGGCGCCAGCCGTTGCAGACGGCGGTAGCGAGGGCGAAGAGCGCTGCCGCTGCCGTCCACGGCGTAAACACCTTCAATATAAAGAAAGCGGTAAAGGTGGCGAGGCAGGCGCGGTCCAGCAGCGCGCTATTTTTCGGGGTGAAGGGATAACCGACGCCGCGTTCGGTGAAAAACGGCGTCACCCGCCGCCCGATGGTGAGGACGATGGCGAGGATGACGAACACACCGAGATAGAGGCTAAAGCGGATGCCGTTACCCCAGCCGAGCAGCCCGGCGATAAACAGCAGCTGACCGATGGCGAGCAGCGCCATTTTCGAGACCAGCCCCATTTGCCGCCACTGCTTCACCGCAAAGACCGGGCGCGCGACGCCATACAACCCGCCGAGGGCAAAGAGCAAATCGCAGCAAGCGGCGACGACATACCCGCCTGGCGCGAAGGCAAACAGCAGCCGCGCCGCGAACCACGGCAGCCAATAGCAAAAAAGCGGCCAACCGTGCGGCATCGGCACGCCGGTCCAGTTCTGCACTGCGGTGAACAAAAAACCGGTGACGACTGCGGCAGCGTAGCCATAAACCATCTCGTGGCCGTGCCACCACTGCGCGACCAGCCCGCCGACGGTGGCATGATGACCCTGATACACCGCCAGCCACGCCAGCATGGCCAGCACGGCGAAAGCGGTCGCAGAGAAAAAAAAGAGGCGAAAACCCAAATTGAGAATCGCGGGATAGCGGGACATGAACAGACTCCTGAAAAAACGGCGGCAAGAATAGCACCCGCCGCCCGCGCCACCGATGACGGAAATCAACCCCTTGCCGCAGCAAGAAAATAAAGCCACAGCCCTCCCCAAAAAACCCCGCCGGATTTGCTAAAATCCGCGCCAATTTTCACCCACAAGAGACACTCTCATGTTCAAAAAGACCCTGCTCGCCGCCCTGATCGGCGCCATCAGCCTTGCCCATGCCAGCGCCCGCTGGAGTGAAGACAGCCTTGTCGCCGCGCGCAACCAGGCCGAAGCGGACATCAACCAATACCTGAAAGACGGCACCGGCCCGGTTGCCAACCTGGCCGACGCCGACATCCGCACCTGGCGGGCAAACGCCAAATACAGCAAAAGCAAAAAAGGCGTAGCCAGCAAAGACTTCGCCCACCTGCAAAACCCCGGCGAGCTGCTCGGCAAACTGGCGGAACGCACCCGCTACAGCGACGACCCGCGTGGCATCGCCTACCGCGCCCTGCTTGCCTCCTCGCCCAACATCCGCAACTCACGCGAAGCCTGGCTGGGCGACAACCTCGCGCTGTACGAACGCATCATGGAAACCGACCGCGACAGCATCCCCTTCGCCCTGGCCGCGCTGGCAAAACTCGCGCCCGAATTTGAAGGCAACCAAAAAGAACAATACAACGCCCTGCTGGACCGCTTCACCTTCAAACTCGCCAACGTTGACGTGGACAAACAACAGGACAAACCACAAATCTGCCTCGAATTTAGCGAAACCCTCCTCGCCGAACCCCAACAAGACTGGCGCAAACGCATCACCATCGAACCCGCCGCCGAAGGCGAAGCGCGCTACAGCGGCGACAAAATCTGCTACAACGGCGTCTGGCAGCGCGATTACAAAATCCGCATCGACCCCAAACTGACTGCACAAAACCACCTCGAACTGGGACGCGCCGAAGAGCGCACCATCAGCACCGGCGACCGCGAACCGATGGTGCGCTTCGCCACCCGTGGCAAAACCCTCGTGCTTGACCCCGATGCCGCGCTCACCGTCGAAAGCAGCAACGTGGACACCATCGAACTCGAACTGTGGCAAATCCCCGGCAACAACCTCGCCGGCGACATCCACGACGCCATCGACAACCCCGACTACTTCAACACCTACGACCTCGACGCCAACGCCAGCAAAATCTGGAGCGGCAGCTTCAACCCCGAAAAAAGCGAACGCAACAGCGTCGTCCAGAACCGCATCGCCTTTGCCGACATGGCGGGCAAAGAAAACCGCAGCGGCGTATACGTCCTCACCCTGCGCGTCCCCGACCAATACCAAACCGCGCTGATGGGCTTCACCGTCACCGACCAGGGACTCACCGCCTACCAGACCCGCGACGGCCTGCTCGCCGAACTGCGCGACCTGCGCAACAACCAGCCCATCGCCGGACAAACCGTCACCCTCTACGCCCAAAACAACCGCGTCCTCGGCGAAGCCAAAACCGACGCACAAGGCATCGCCCGCTTCAGCGCCGCACAAACCGGCGGCAACGGCTCCGACGCCCCCGGACACCTCGTCAGCCAGCACGACGAACACCTCGCCTACCTGCGCGTTGCCGGACAAGGCATCGACCTCTCCGACAAAGGCCTGGACGGCGCACCGGCGGCCAACCCGACCCTGAGCCACTGGAGCTGGCACGACCGCGGCGTGTACCGCCCGAACGACACCATCAACGCCCTCTGGCTCTTCAAAACCCCCGAAGGCAAAGCCTGGAGCGACAGCCCGCTCTGGCTCGAAATCCGCCGCCCGGACGGCAACCTCGTCCACAGCGAACTGCTCAAAGCCGACGACAGCGGCGCCTACCGCTACAGCAGCGCCATCGCCAACAACGCCCGCCTCGGCAACTGGCAAATCCGCATCAGCCTTGGCAAAGACGGCGCGCGCCTCGTGGACGAAACCTACCGCGTGGACAGCATCATCCCGCGCCAAATCGAAAACACCCTGACCGTCAAAACCGAAGGCGACAACAAAGCCAGCATCGACCTCAAAGCCGACTGGCTCTACGGCGCCCCCGCCGCCGACCTGCAAAACGACGGCGTCTGGCGCATCACCCACGGCGATCTCGCCAAAACCAACCCGGCCTGGACCGGCTGGCAAATCGGCCGCCACGACGAAACCGTCGCCGCCTACGACGAACAACGCATCGCTGCCGGCACCACCGACAAAGACGGCAAACGCCACATCGACATCACCCTCGACCGCCCCTTCGACACCCGCCCGCAAGCACTACAAGTCACCAGCACCCTCACCGCACCGGATGGCAGCACCATCGGCGCCGAAAACACCACCCTGCTGCCGCGCAGCGCACCCTACATCGCCCTCAAAAGCGGCGACAACACCGCGCAAATCGCCGTCATCAACGACAAAGGCGAACAACAGGGCGACAACCTCAACTGGACCCTCTACCAGGTAGAGCGCGACTGGTACTGGTACTACGACGACGGCGAATGGCGCTACAACGACAACGACACCCGCCACCCCGTCAAAACCGGCACCATCGCCACCGACGGCAAAACCCCGGCGACCCTCGAACTGCCGCTGGACAACGGCATCTACATCCTCGAAGCCCAGGGCAAAGACCCGGCGAGCGCCGCCAGCCTCGAAATCACCCGCGGCTGGTACGGCAACCCCGGCAACAACAACCCGTCCACCATCACCCTTACCACCGACCGCGAAACCTACCACAACGGCGACACCATCACCCTCAACCTGCAAGCGCCCTTTGACGGCGCCGCCAGCGTCAAAATCGCCAGCCGCGACACCATCAGCGAAAGCCACGACATCACCCTCAAAAACGGCAAGGCACAACTGCAAATCCCGTGGCAAGAAGGCTGGGAACAAGGCATCTGGCTGCTCGCCAACGCCTGGAACGACAAAAACGACGACCACAACCGCCGTGCCGTCGGCCTGCGCTGGCTTGGTGCCGACCTCGCGCACCGCCGCCTCGCGCCCCAAATCAAACTGCCGGAAAACGCCCAGCCCGAACAACCGCTCACCGTGGACATCCACGTCCCCGAAGCGGGCGACAGCACCTGGGTCAACATCGCCGTGGTGGACGACGGCCTCTACCAACTGACCGCGCCCAGCTTCAGCGACCCGCTTCAAGCCTTCTACGGCAAAAAAATCCTGAACCTGGAACTGTACGATACCTTCGGCAACATCATCCGCCAGACCAACGCCCGCCTCGCCGCATTGCGCAGCGGTGCCGACGGCGACGAAAACCCGGTGGATCAAGCCGCACTTGCCGCCCTGCCAGACCTCGACCTCACCCTCATCGCCAACTGGAGCGGCCCGCTCAAACTCGACACCGACGGCAATCTCCAGTACACCGTGCCAATCCCGCACTACAACGGCCGCCTGCGCGTCATGACCGCCGCCTGGAACCCTGACAAAACCGGCAGTGCCGAACAAACCGCCATCGTCAAAGCCCCGGTAGTCGCCGAACTGCAAAGCCCGCGCTACCTCAGCCAGGACGACAGCGGCGTCTTCACCCTGCGCCTGCACAACACCACCGACAAAACCCAAAACCTCAACATCAAACTGGAGACCGACGGCCTCGACCTCGCGGGCGAACCCATCCCCGAAAGCACCCTCGCCCCCGACCAAACCGCCACCCTGCGCTACCCCTTCCGCAGCAACAAAACCGGCGAAGCCCACATCAAAGTGGCCATCAGCGGCGACTACAACGAAACCCTGGAGCGGCGCATCCCCGTCCGCGCCCCGACCCTGCCCGCCGTACGCAACCAGTACCAGCGGCTGGACGCCGGTGCGACGCTGGAATTTACCGACCTCGCCGACGCCCGCCTCAGCCTGAACAGCGGCATCCCCTACAACGCCGAGCCCTACCAAAAACAACTGGCCGACTACCCGCTCGGATGCAGCGAACAAACCACCGGCAAACTGTGGGGACTCATCGCCGCCGCCACCCCTGACCGCGAACACATCCGGGAAGCCGAAAACCGCCTCGCCAACCTCGCCCACTACGACGGTGGCTACAGCCTCTGGGGCTACGGTAACAACAACGCCTGGCTGACCGCCTACGTCGGCGAAGCACTGCTCGAACTGCAAAAACACGACCAGCTGCAAAACCCGGCCCAACTCACCCGCCTGCTGAAAAACCTGCGCGACAACAACGACGGCAGCTTCGACGCCAACCGCGCCCACAGCGACAGCTACAGCTACTACACCCTCGCTTACGCGGGCGAACCCGTACGCGGCAACCTGCTGCGCTACCACCGCGAAGCCGGCGACAAACTCGACCGCAACGACAGCCTCGACATCGCCGCCGCACTGGCACAACTCGGCGAATACCAGGCCGCGAGCGAACGCCTGAACACCCTGACTGCCGAAGAAAACAGCAACAGCTACCCCTACAGCAGTGCGACCAGCCTTGCCGCGCACAACCTCGTCCGCCTCAAACAACTCGAAACCCAATGGCAAAACGTCAAAAACGACCCGCAAAACACCGCGGCGACCATCGCCAAACAAATCGAGAGCCAGCGTGACGCACTCGCCCAGGCACTCTCGCACGACCGCTACCTGAGCACACAAGAACTCGCCTGGCTGGTACGCCTTGCGACCGTCGCCCCCAAACTCGCCGCCGACACCGCCATCGAAATCAACGGCAAAACGGCGACCCTGGCCGACCTCGAAAAAAGCGACTACAACGGCCGCGTGCGCATCACCAACCCCGGCAAACAACCGCTGTGGCTGGAAGCGAGCGACCTGCACGTCCCGGCGGCAGACACGGCGAGCAGCGAAGGCTGGGACATCGCGCTGCGCTACGAAACCGCGGACGGCAGCACCGTGCTTGACCCGGCCAAACTGCCGAACAACACCGACATCCGCATCACCGCGACCTTCACCCCGAAACTCGACCGTGACGCCACACAAAGCGACCTGCTCTACGTCTATCGCCTGCCCGCAGGCATCACCCTGAACGCGCTGCGTGACGACAAACACGACAGCGCCCAGGACGAAGACGACAACAGCGGCGGGGATGACAGCGACAACATCCGCTACCAGTACCGGGAAAACCGCGACGACCGCCACATCGCCGCCTTCACCCTGGATGGCGCGCCGAAAGCGTTCAGCTACACCCTCTACGGCCGCACCACCCGTGCGGGCACCTGGCACGCCCCCGGCGCTTCCATCGAAAATATGTACCACCCCGAAGAACACGCCCGCCAGGCGGCACAAACCATCGTGGTGCAATAACCGCAACCCAAAAAAACCGCCCTCCGGGGCGGTTTTTTTAGAACCTGTTCAAAATCGCGGCTATACACATATAGCGATACTCACAAAGTTCTGTACAAGGCGCGCCGCCGAAGGCAGTACAGTTTAGTACGGTGAGGCGGCTCAACGCTGTACAGGGCTTTGTGAGGATTGCTATAAATCTGAATTGCTGCGCCGAATTGTCCCCCTCCCCTGCAGGGCGCGCAGCGCCCGCAGCGGGGGAGGGTTGGGGAGGGGGTAGCGTCCGTAACTTTACCGCCAATGCAATTCAATCACCCCTGAGACAGCATACATTTCAGGACACTGCCCAAAAATACTTGCCTCGTCCGGTAAACAATGGCAGCGTAGAAAAACTCAACCGATACACGTCATGACCCATGGAGTGAGCCTATGACATTTCAAAAAACATCCCTCGCGCTGTTACTGGCGCTTCCCCTGGCAGCGACCGCTGCCGATTCCCCATCACTACCGCCCGAACCGGCGGGTTTCATCTCTGGCATTCCCGTGCTGCAAGCGGCAAAAGATGCGTTTTTCACGCAGGCAAAAGCGGAAAATCCACCGCCTACACCTGCTATACCTCCTCCTGCCTCAGAAAAAATGCGGATGGAAGATTTTCCCGATGTCGCCCCATTTGAGATTCCGGGACAGGTGAAAAAACCTGTGGTGCAGAATGAATGTAGCGATTTTACCCCGGTAACGGATATGAATCATTTAATTTGGCAGTTATATCATCACATGAAATTTGACTGCCTGCGTCATCCTGACACCAATAATTTAGAGACATTACTTGGAATTCCTGTTCTGACTTTACCTGTCGGGGAAATTCATTATGATTCACTTAAACCAATGGAGCTCTATGAAGGAAAATTTTTTTTGGTGCAATTGGTTACACAAGACCGCAAGGATGTTATTAAAATAACAGTAGAAATACCAAAAAAATTCTTTGATTATGGAGGCAATATATTTGAAAACAGATCTCTTCCTCCTATTCCCGAGCCTGAAATATATAAAAATTTAGGCGATACCGCGCACTCTTGGGATTTCTACAAGTTTAACCGTCTTCATTTTTCTGGAGAATGGGGAGATTTTTCTCCCAAAAGCTACCATATTTGGACAGTTAATAAAACAGAAATGGAGATAGCCAATTGGTATGTTGCAGGTTCGGAGCGGTTTACCTTATATTTTCGTGACTAAATATTTAATTAAACTGGAGAAATAGCTATGTCTAACACCCATTCCCCCGAGAATTTTGATGATATTAAAGGATTAAGCAAGCGTAGGTTGGGTTAGCGAGGAACGAGCATAACCCAACGAAATAAAGAACACCAAAATAATTAACGCTACTTCTGTGAATATAATTCCTGCAACCACGATTAAATCACGAACATTTTTGTTTGTTATCTGGTGATATATTTTGCTGTGCTTATAAGCAAACGTAATACCTCCCTGAGCAAAAATGCTTGCCTCGCCCGGAAAACGATGATACGGTAAAAAAGTGCCTCAACCGACACACGTCATGCCCCATGGAGTGAGCCTATGACATTTCAAAAAACATCTCTCGCGCTGTTACTGGCGCTTCCCCTGGCAGCGACCGCTGCCGATTCCCCACCACCATCCGAACTGGCAGGTTTCATCCTTGGAATTTCATTCCTTGTAACAGGCAAACAAAACGCCCGCATAAACAAAAATGCTTGCCTCACCCGGCAAACGATGATACGGTAAAAAAGTGCCTCAACCGACACACACGTCATGACCCATGGAGTGAGCCTATGACTTTTCAAAAAACATCCCTCGCGCTGTTACTGGCGCTTCCCCTGGCAGCGACCGCTGCCGATTCCCCACCACCATCCGAACCGGCAGGTTTCATCCCCGGCATTCCCGTACTGCAAGCGACGAAAGATGCGTTTCTCACGCAGCCAGAAACAGCATTATCTCCACCTAACCGGTATCGACCCATCGCAACCCTTTCAGATTCTCCAGAGGATAAATACGAGCTGTTTAAAAAACTGCTGGAGCAGGCCATGCAGAAGAGAAGAATTGCAGAGCATAATGGCGGGCTATTACCTGCTGTCTCGTCATTTACAGCCACAGATACGGTACACAAAGTAGCAATTGAGAATGAATGCAGTGATTTTATACCGGTACACAATATAGAAGAATTGGTTGTCCAGCTATACAACCATATGGATCTGCCCTGCTTACAGAGACCTCAAGAGCATCATTTGGAATCTTTAGGTATTCCGATCTTGGCCTACACTTATAACGGAAGACTTCTCTATAAAAATATTGATTATATTGATGACTATAATGGTCAATTTTATTTATCATTACACCAATGTGAGATAACAGACAAATTATGCTCCATCAGAGTTGAAATTTCAAAAAATTTTTTTAAACAAGGTGGTAATATTTTTGAAGACGGGGTTATTTTCAGACATTTGCCATCAGCCCGTTTTTGCAAGGATTATTACAGCAAAAATTTTGAGAACCGTAGAAATTGTCAACGAGATACGTATAACGCAACATCTGATGGAATAGGTGCTTTTAGACAAGGTGCATTGCAAAATAGTCATGCGTGGAAAAAAAGAAAATCGGAGATGATTATCTCCAATTGGCGTGTTCCCGGTTATGGTAGCTTTGAAATAAAATTTCTTTCTTCTTTTTAAATCCTACAGGAGGATACTATGAGTGAACTTGATAAAATTGATGGCCTTAATGATAAAGCCAAAGCTATAATCAGATCTCTTGATTCTTTGGAGTCTGATAAAACGCAGATGGATTATTTGGCGCATTCTCCTACTGCCATCAATATGCTTAATCGATATGCAGACAAGAATGGCACAATGAATGTTGTAGGTAGTGATAAAGAGGTTGGTTATATGTATTCCAATTCTCCTGACAGTATAGGAAATATCAACATAGGGACAGAGATAGTAGATGGAAAAAACATATACTTAACTATTGATACAATAATTCATGAAGTTGGTCATGCACTCGGCGCACATAATAAATTAGTTCAAAATGTCAAAAATAATATTCAAGATGTAACCCTCAATGAATACGTTGATGCTTACAACCTGACAGAAGTAGATGCGGCTGTAGCTCAGTATCAAGTTTTTAAAGAAAACCAAAAATTTAGGGAAAATAATCCACAAAGTGATATAGGAAATATGAAATCAGATTTTGAAATATATCATTCAAAAACCAAGGATAAATTTGAAGAAATTGCCAAAGACTATATAGAAAAAACAGGAAAAGATCCTTTTTTGGATAGAGATTTTTGGGAAGGTAACAGCACTGATAAACAAAAAATTATAGACACATTAAAAGAATTTAGAGGTAATCTTGTTCCTGTATCTCAGAAGGATGTTGATGAAAAAGATGCATTAACTTATAGTGATATTAGTAAAATAAATTTTCTTAAAGAACAAGTTGGGCTTAACTTTTTTTAGATAATGCTGTGGGATATCCTATTATTGATGCTTTAACTTCAAAAGAGCAGAAGGAATTTGTTCAATCAATTCATCTAGATAATAATGGTGATGTCCTATTCGAAATACCAGGTGGAAAAAATAAGTTGATATCAGAAGTATCTAAAAGAGAGGGCAAACCAACATTGTTTTCTCAAGTTATTTCTGATAAAGAAAAATCTACTATTGAATTTCAATATAGAACTATTGATAATATGAAGTACGCGAACTATACTTTAAATAATTATGATATTAGCGGCAATATTCTTCAAAAAAATGAAATTTCTATTACTTATTTTGTGGGGGATACAGAAACCCGTGTTACATGAGTGTATGATGTATATGCCTATGATACTAATGAAAAAATAAAAGGAACTATAGTTACCATAACTAATGTAGACAAGAATTTGCCAACTAGAATATATGAAACTAGAATAACAGAAAATGATAAAGAAATTAAAGAAGAGACAATAGAAATAGAACAAGGAATGATTGAGCAAGAAAACTCATATTCCCAAGAACGTAAAGAAATATCAAAGGTTATAATAGTTAGGACTACGAATGGTAACATAATTTCCAAAACCATCAAAGATAGTGATGGAAACGAAGCTATAACAACGTATTCTACAGATAAAGATGGCAATGCAGTTGAAACAACTATTACTACTGACCAAAATGGCCATACCGTTGGAGAAAAAACAGTAACAACCGACAGCAAAACCGGTGTGAAAACCACTACGGTTAAAGGTGAAGGTGGTACGGTAATTTCTACGACTACCGAGCATGAAGATAGTAACGGTAAAAAGACCGTAACAACCAACAAAACTGACGAAAATGGTAATGATATTGAAATAACCACCACTACAGACAAGAATGGGGAAAAGGTTGAAATAATTTCTACGTCTGATAATAAAACCGGTATAAAAAATATCACGGTAACCAATGACCATGATAACAGTACTACCACTTCAGAGATTCACTACAAACGTGATGGTAATGGAAAATATGATTTTGACAACAAGAATATAGATTCCTCATCAACAACCTATACCAATTACACCGATGGTCTGCAAATTACCACTACAACGCAGAATGGCGTTACCGTTACTGTAACCAGGAAATATGACAGAAACTCTGACGGGACTTTTGATTTTGATAACGGCTCATATAACTGGGAAGCAACGGTAGAAAACGGAGGGGTAACGACCAAAGATAAAGGCCGCTTTGACCCCGGCAATCCCAACAGCCGTAACCCGCCCGGCCCGGATGGCAAGTTTGATGATGGCGGCAATGCCAACGAAAATGGCAACAACGGTAACGCCAACGAAAACGGTAACAACGGCAATGCCAACGAAAACGGCGGCAACGAAAATGGCAATAATCCGGCCAACCCCGGCGGGTTGCCTATTTGTACCATTCTCGGCGCTTTCGCTGGTGGTTTTGCAGGCGGTGTCGCCGGAGGTCCGCTGGGCGCAATTATCGGCGCGGGCATTGATGCGCAGCATGGCGCGAAAGCCTGCGGCGAACCCGACCCGTGGAAGCCGTTTTTCCCGCCGATGGCGCTCGACCCCCTCGCTCTTGATTTGAACGGCGACGGCAAGATTGGCACGTTGCCGCTTGCGCATGGGGTGCATTTCGATATGGATAACAGCGGCTTTGCCGAGAAGTTGTCATGGATTGCGCCGGAAGACGGTTTGTTGGTGAATCTTGCCGACGGGGCGACGCGCGTCAGCAACGGTTCGCAGTTGCTCGGCAATGAAACGCGGCTGCCGTCCGGCGAGCTGGCGGCGGACGGTTTTGCGGCTTTGGCGGCGCTGGATGATAACGGCGACGGCAAGGTGGATGCGCAGGATGCGGCGTTTGCCCATTTGCGTGTCTGGCAGGACAAAAACAGCGACGGCATCGCCAGCGCGGATGAGCTGTTTGCGCTGGAAGCGCTGGGGATTGTTTCGCTGGCAACCGCTTATGACGCCGCTACCTGGACGGACGCGAACGGCGTGGAGCACCGTGGCGAGGGTGCTTTTGCGACGCAGGATGCGGGCGGGCTGATGCAGACGCTGTGGTTCACCGCCGACAAGGTTGATAGTGTGGCGGTGGATGTGCATCACGGTTCTTCTGCCGGCTTGCCGGAGGCGGTCACGCGCCTGCCCAACGCCGCCGGCTTTGGCAATGTGGATACGCTGCACCGCGCGATGAATGCGGATGCGGATTTGCGCGCACTGGTGGAGACGTTTGTCACGGAGGCCGATCCGGCGGCGCGGCAGACGCTGACGGAGCAGATTCTGCGTCGCTGGGCGAAGGCCGATGCGGTGACGGGCACGCGCGGCGCGCTGGATGCGCGGGATTTGGCGGTGCTGGAGGCGTTCTGGGGGCAGCCCGCGCTGGCGGAGCAGCCAACCGGGGCGTATGCGCGCAGCGTGGCGCAGGTGTATGAAGACTTGAAGTCGCTGTTGCACGCGCAATTGTCGCTGCAAAGTCATTATCGCGAGTGGTACGGGCTGGCGCAGTTCCGCGTGCAGCATGGCGCGTGGGAAATCAATGACACCGCGCTGGCGGATGCCATCGCGCAGCGTTTCGGCGCGGGCAGTGTCAATGCGGCGACGGTCGGCGATTTTCTCGACGCGCTGCAAGGTCTCACACCGGGCAATGCGGCGTTGTTGCAGCATTTGACGGTGAGCGTGCGTCAGGCATCTGCGCAGTTGCCGCAGGAGAGTCGCAGCGCGCTGCATGAGGTGATTCACCGCGGTGATGACCATATCACGCTCGCCGACGGCGAGGATTTCGTCAATGCCGGGGCGGGCAATGACCGCATCGACGGTAATGCGGCTAGCAATGTCATCATGGACGGCGCGGGCAACGATATGGTTCACGCAGGCGCAGGCGATGATGTGCTGGTGAGCGGGCGCGGTGATGATTCGCTGGATGGCGGCAGCGGCAACGATGTGTACCGCTTCGACAGGCATTCCGGGCATGACACGGTTCACAATGTGGATAACGATGCGGGTCGCCACGACGAGATTCATCTGCTCGACCGCGACATGACCGAGGTGGACATCAGCCGCGTCAACAATGATTTGCTCATCCGCAGTCATGACGGCGATAGCAGCGTGACAGTGCGCGATCATTTCAACGGCGCGCCGGTGAATGCGGTGCGCTTCAGCGACGATATGGTCTTTGACCACGCGTTTCTGGATAAAGTCGCCCGCGCCAACAGCGACCCAGATTATCCTGACCCGACGGATTGGGTTGAGAACGGACAACATGATTTGGATGCGTTGCTGCACCGGCTGGCGCATGGTGCGGCGGAAGACAACCACGCCGGCCTTTCCGGCTGGAACAGGTTGCTTGACCGCCTGACGCAGGACGCGAACAGTCCGTCTGACATTGGCGATGTGGACCGGCTGATTGACCAGATGGAGCACGGCACAGCGGGCAAAAATGCCACGCCACCACATCAATACGACCACCATGCGCATGGTACGGGCAGCGCACATGAGCACATTGACCGCCTGATTGATGCCTGGGCGGGGATTTAGACTGCCATGTAACGAAAAACCGCCCTCCGGGGCGGTTTTTTTATCGCGCAGCGGACAAAACCGGATGGCGAACAGCCTTTAATGATGATGCCCTTCATGATCATGGTCATGATGATGCACGCCGCCGTCCGCCGCGCAGGTGCAGACGAGGCTGTCGCTGTGGCCGTGCGCCTCGCTTTCCGTCTGGATGGTGCTGTGCTGGATGCCGTGGTGTTCGAGTTCGTGCGCGATGCTCTGCACGATGGCTTCCGCTTCGCGCACGCAGAGGTCGCCCGCGACGACGATATGGCAGGAGAGCGCGTTCAGGCCGCTGGTAATCGTCCACAGGTGCAGGTCATGCACGGCAATGACGCCATCGGCGGCGCGCAGGGTGGCGAGCAGCCGCGCCTCATCAATATGCGCCGGGCTGCCTTCCATCAGGATGTGCAGCGCGCTTTTCAGCACGCCGTAGCTGCTTTTGCCAATCAGTGCGGCAATCAGCAGGCTGGCGACGGGATCGGCCCAGCGCCAGCCGAAGGCGAGCATCAGCAGCGCAGCCAGTATCGCGCCGACCGAGCCGAGCAGGTCGCCCAAGACGTGCAGGTAGGCGCTTTTCATGTTGAGATTGCCGTGAATGTCGCCGCCCCGGTGCATCCACACGGCGACGACGATGTTCACCACGAGACCCAGCACCGACACCACCAGCATCCCGGTGGAAGCGACTTGCGGCGGGTGCAGCAGTCGCCCCACCGCTTCAATCACTATCCAGAGGACGATGGCGGCGAGCGTCAGCCCGTTCAAGGCGGCGGCGATGATTTCGCTGCGGCGGAAACCGTAGGTGTTGCGCAGCGTGTTGGGGCGTTCGCCCCAGTAGAAAGCGGCGAGCGAGAGGCCGAGCGCGAGCGCATCCGAGAACATATGCCCGGCGTCGGACAACAGCGCCAGGCTGTTGGTGAGCAGGCCACCCGCGACTTCAACCAGCATGAAGGCAGCGATGAGCAAGAGCGCGCCTTTCAGCACGGCTTTGTTGTGGGTGTGAACGTGGGACATGACAGACTCCGGTGGTGGTTTGCCGCGATTCTACCCGAAGCCCGCGCCGCCGCCGTTACGGGGTACAATCCGCGCCCTTCAACCCCGGAGAACATCATGACCCGACCCGCCCTGCTCGCCCTTGCCATCGCCGCCGCCGCCAGCGCGCCTGCCTTGGCGCAGTTTGACGCCGCCCAATGCGCCGCGCTGAAAAACGCCGCCGTTGCCAACACCCGCATTGACCGCGCCGAATGGAGCGACGGCGACATCGCCGCCGACAAAATGTCCGCCCTCACCGGCGGCTCCGCCAACAGCCAAAAAGCCGGGGCGCACTGCCTCATCGAAGGCGAATACGGCGCGCGCACCGGCGCGGATGGCAAGCCCTACGGCATCCGCTTCCAGCTCCGCCTGCCCGCTGCCTGGAACAACCGCTTCCTCTTCCAGGGCGGCGGCGGCGTGGACGGCTTCGTCGCCCCGGCCGTCGGCAACATTCCCTGGCGCGAAACCCACGCCACCCCGGCGTTGATGCGCGGCTACGCCGTGGTCAGCATGGATGGCGGCCACCCGACGCCGACGCCCGACTTCGGCGCCGACCAACAGGCGCGGCTGGACTTTGCCTACCAAGCCATCGGCAAAACCACCATCGTCGCCAAAGCGCTGATTCACGCCGCCTACCAGCGCGCGCCCGCGCACAACTACTTCATGGGCTGCTCCAACGGTGGCCGCGAAGCACTCATCGCCGCGCAACGCTACCCGCTCGAATACGACGGCGTCATCGCCGGCAACCCCGGCTTCCGCCTCTCGCGCGCCGCCATCGCCGAAGTCTGGGACACCCGGCAACTGATGAACATCGCCCCGGTCAATGACAAAGGCGAAAAAATACTGGCAAACGCCTTGACCCAACAAGACCTCGACACTGTCTCCGCCGCCGTCCTCGCCCGCTGCGACGCCAACGACGGCCTCAAGGACGGCTACATCAACGCCTGGGAACACTGCGACTTCGACCCCGCCAGCCTTGAGCTGCCCAAAGAAAAAATCGCCGCACTCAAAGCCATCTTCGACGGTGCGAAAAACCGCCACGGTGAAGCCATCTACAGCGGCTGGTACTACGACAGCGGCATCAACCAGCCCGGCTGGCGCGCGTGGAAACTGGGCTCCTCGCAAACCGCCACGCCGGATGCGCGCAACATCACCCTCGGCAGCGGCTCGCTCACCCAATACTTCATGACGCCGTACAACCCGGACTTCGACCTCGCCACCTTCGACTTCGACCGCGACCCGGCGAAAACCTACCAGACTGGCGCACTAAATGACGCCGTCAGCACCGTTCTTGATACCTTCCGCGCGGGCGGCGGCAAACTACTCATCATCACCGGCGTCTCCGACCCCGTCTTCTCGGCGAAAGACCAGCGCGACTGGTTCGCCCAACTACAACAAGACACCGCCGACACGAACAGCTTCGCCCGCCTCTACATGGTGCCGGGCATGACCCACTGCGGCGGTGGCGACGCCTACAGCGACTTCGACCCGCTCACCGCACTCGAACAATGGCACGACAAAAACACCGCGCCGGAGCAGCTCACCGCCCGCCACGAAAGCGGCAAAACCATGCCACTCTGCGCCTGGCCGAAAATCGCCCACTACAACGGCGGCGACGCCAGCAAGGCGGAAAGCTACCAGTGCCGGTAAAGCCGCATTCTGACGCCCTCCCATGCGCCATTGGCATTAACAACCAACCCCGGATACCATTAACCCGGTCAACCGGCATCCCCTTCACCTTCACAAGGAACCCCATGAACGACATCCTGCGCCAACACGCCGAGCAGCAAACCGCCGAAGAGCTGCACGAACTCAAACAACAAGAAAGCCACCCCGTGCCGGACAACTGGCAGCTCTCGCCACAATCCGTCGTCACCTACCTCATCGGCGGCAAGCTGAAAAACGGCTTTACCGTCAAGCCCAAATACATCGGCAACCGCCGCCTGATGGAAATCGCTGTCGCCACCCTCGCCACTGACCGCGCGCTCTTGCTCTACGGCCTGCCCGGCACCGCCAAAAGCTGGGTGAGCGAACACATCGCCGCTGCCGTCTCCGGCGATTCCACCCTCGTCGTGCAAGGCACCGCAGGCACCGGCGAAGAAGCCATCCGCTACGGCTGGAACTATGCCGAGCTGCTCGCCAAAGGGCCGAGCGAACAGGCGCTGGTGGAAACCCCGGTCATGCGCGCGATGCGGGCGGGCAAACTGGCGCGCATCGAAGAGCTGACCCGCATCGGCGCCGACGTGCAGGACACGCTCATCACCATCCTCTCCGAAAAAAACCTGCCGGTGCCGGAGCTGAACAGCGAAATCCAGGCGGTGCGCGGCTTCAACCTCATCGCCACCGCCAACAACCGCGACAAAGGCGTGAACGACCTCTCCAGCGCGCTAAAACGCCGCTTCAACACCGTCATCCTGCCGCTACCGGCGACGCTGGACGAAGAAACAGACATCGTGCGCAGCCGTGTTGAAAGCTACCAGAACACGATGAAGCTGCCTGCGGAAAAACCGGCGCTGGAAGAAATCCGCCGCATCGTCACCATCTTCCGCGAACTGCGCGCCGGTCTCACCGTCGACAAAAAAACCAAACTGAAAAGCCCCAGCGGCACCCTTTCTACCGCCGAAGCCATCTCCGTGGTCAATAACGGCATGGCGCTCTCCGGCTATTTCGGCGACGGCGCGCTGAAGGCGGACGACCTCATCGCCGGCATCCTCGGCGCGGTCGTCAAAGACCCGGTGCAGGACAAAATCGTCTGGCAGGAATACCTCGACACCGTCGTCAAATCACGCGATGGCTGGCAAGACCTCTACCGCGCCGCGCGCGACATGGCATAAACGGCATAAAACGTAGGGGCGGTTAGGCGAAGCCGTAACCGCCCGTTCCAATCAAATGGCAATCTGCCCAACATCAAAACATATGGCCAACTACAAACGCTTTTACCGCAATGGCGGCACATGGTTCTTTACCGTTAATCTGTGGCAACGCCAAAACAATGACCTGCTCATTCGGGAAATAAACCTGCTGCGCCAGAGCGTGCGTAACGTCAGACAAAAACATCCCTTTACCATCATCGCCTGGGTCGTATTGCCGGAGCATATGCACTGCATTTGGCAATTACCCGAAGGCGACAGCGATTTTTCCCTGCGTTGGCGCCTGATAAAAAATCGGTTTAGCCGTAACCTGCCCCAAACCGCCATTCCCGGCGCATCCTTGCAACAAGAAAAACGTCGGGAAATCTGGCAACGCCATTTTTGGGAACATTGCATCCGTGATAAAGCCGATTTCAAACGCCATTTTGACTATATTCACCTGAATCCGCTGAAACATGGTTTGGTTGGCCAAGTCAAAAACTGGCCGTACTCCACCTTTCACCGTTATGTTGCAACGAATATCTATCCCGAAAATTGGTGCGGCATTATTGAACCGGGAGTATTTGGTGAATAACAACAGATGGTCTCTTGAAAAGTATGCTGACGGACAACAGAATGACCAAAGTCAGCCGTTGCCGATATACCGCCAGTTTGCCCCCTCCCTCGCAGGGTGCGCCAGCACCCGCAGCGGGGGAGGGTTGGGGTGGGGGTAGCGTCCGTAACATTACCGCCGATGCAGGTCGGCTATCCCTGAAGCATCGTATATTTCAGAACCCTGCCCAAAAATATTGCCCCAAACCTGTATTCAGCGATACACGCAGGATTCTGTACAAGGCGCGCCGTTGAAAACGTACAGCGGCGCAACACCGTACAGGGCTTTGCGTGGATGACCATACGAATCAACGGGTGGTTACGCTCGTCCCTCGCTAACCGCCCCTACTTCGCCGAGAAAACCATGACCATCCAACACTTTGGCATCCGCCACCACGGCGCGGGTTCCGCCCGCCACCTGCTCGCCGCCCTGCGCGACTACCAGCCCGACTGCATCCTGCTCGAAGGGCCGCCCGAAGCAGACGCCTTGCTCGCGCTTGCCGCCGACGCGGAAATGCAGCCGCCGGTCGCGCTGCTCGCCTACCGCCCGGACGCGCCGCAGCACGCCGTTTACTACCCCTTCGCCGCCTTCTCGCCCGAATGGCAGGCGATGCGCTACGCCGCCGAAAATGGCATCCCCCTGCAATTCTTCGATTTGCCGCTAGCGCACAGCCTTTACGAAGAAAAAGCGCCCGACGACGGCGAAGAAAACGACAGCGAAGCAGCCGAAGAAAAAGAAGCAACCGCCCTGCCCTATTCCGGCGACCCCTTCGACGAACTCGCCGCCATTGCCGGGCTGCCCGATGGCGAGGCCTTCTGGGAAGCGCTGGTTGAACAGCGCCGCGACAGCACGGAAATTTTCGCCGCCGTCCATGAAGCCGTCACTGCCCTGCGCGAAGCGCGTGGCGAGGCCGACCCGCGCGACCAGCTGCGCGAAGCGTGGATGCGCAAAATGCAGCGTCAGGCAGAAAAAAATTACGAACGCATCGCCGTCGTCTGCGGCGCGTGGCACGTCCCGGCGCTGGTCGCCAAAGTCGCTGCCAAGGACGACAACGCCCTGCTCAAAGGCCTGGCGAAAGTCAAAGTCGATTGCACCTGGATACCGTGGACGAACAGCCGCCTCAGCCTCGACAGCGGCTACGGCGCAGGCCTTACCGCCCCCGCCTGGTACGCCCACCTCTGGGTGCATCCCGACGACGGCGTGCGCTGGATTGGCCGCGCCGCCGCCCTCTTGCGCGGCAAAGGACACGACATCTCCGCCGCGCACGTCATCGAAACCGTGCGCCTCGCCAACGCCAGCGCCGCCCTGCGCGGGCAGAGCCAGCCGCGCCTTGCCGACCATCTCGAAGCACTCACCGCCATCGTCGGCATGGGCGATGACACCGTACTGCGCCTGATAGAACACGAATGGCTGATTGACAACGCCATCGGCAGCGTCCCCGCCGCGACACCGCAACTGCCGCTGATTGCCGACGTCGCCGCGCAGCGCAAAAAACTGCGCCTCATTGAGACCGCCGAAGCGAAAACCCTCGAACTCGACCTGCGCAAACCGCTCGACCTGCAACGCAGCATCTTCATCCACCGCCTCAACCTGCTCGGCATCGACGGCGCGGAAGCCCTGCCGGTGCGCGGCAAAGGCACCTACAAAGAAGCGTGGTCGTACCTCTACCAGCCCGAACAGCACATCACCCTCACCGAACGCGCCATCTACGGCAACACCCTCGCCACAGCCGTCAGCGGCTACGTCAGCGAACGCCTGCAACAGGCGGGCAGCCTCGCCGAACTGACCGCGCTGCTCGCGCAAGTCATCCCCGCCGACCTGCCCGGACTCGTCGCCCGCATCACCGCGCAAATCGCCAACCTCTCCGCCAGCCACGACAACCTCGCCGACACCCTCGCCGCCCTGCCGAACCTCGCCGACACCGTGCGCTACGGCAGCGTGCGCGACTACGACCCCGCGCCGCTCGTGGCCGTGCTGGATACCCTGCTGGCGCGGCTTGCCGCCGGTGGCGTGCAGGGCTGCCTTAACATCGACTACGACAGCGCCCGCGCCCTCTTTGAACCCATCCGCCAGGCGGATTACCAAATCGGCCTGCTCAATAACGCCGCGCTCGCCGCCTACTGGCAGCGCTTCCTCGAAACCATCCTCGCCGCGCACAACGCACACCCGCTACTTGCCGGCAGCGCGACGCGACAACTCTTCGACCAGCAACACCTCGACGCCGACGCAAGCGCCGTGCAGCTCGCGCAATACCTCTCCGCCGCCAACCCGCCAGAACACGCGGCGCACTGGCTGGAAGGCTTCCTCTACCAGTCCGGCACGGTGCTGCTCATCCACGAACCGCTGTGGCAGATAGTAGACGGCTGGCTGCGCGGCCTCACCGCCGAACACTTCACCGAACTGCTGCCGCTGTTGCGCCGCACCTTCAGCAGCTTTGAATACGGCGAACGCCGCCAACTGGGCGACAAGGCACGCGCCCACGCCAGCGACCGTCCTGCCGCAGCCCCCGCTACGGCCAGCACTAACACCGCCTTCGCCAGCGAACACGGTCTGGCGGCGATGCAAACCGTCGCGGCGTGGCTGGGCATTCCGCTTGTCGCAGAATAACGCCCATTTACATACACCTTCTCCGCTACCCTGTATGTAAAACGTAAAACCATGACCAAACCGCTCACGGAAATGAGCCTGCAAGAACTCTGGCAACTCTTTCCCATCCAGCTCACCCCGCACCGCGATGAATGGCGCGACTGGTACGCCGCAGAAGCCCGGCACTTGCAACAGCTGCTGCATGGCCATATCCGCGCCATTGCCCATATCGGCAGCACCGCCATTCCCGGCATTTGGGCAAAACCGATTATCGACATTCTGATTGAAGTGGCGGATGCGGCCACGCTGCAAAACGCCGCCAACATTCTGGTTGCCCACGGTTATTTGCAAATGTCGGCAAGCGATACCCGCATCTCGCTCAACAAGGGCTATACTCCCGAAGGATTTGCCGAACGGGTTTTCCACATTCATTTGCGCCTGCCCGGTGACCATGACGAATATTATTTCCGCGATTACCTGCGGGAACATCCCGCCATTGCCAAACAATACGAAGCGCTGAAACTGTCGCTGTGGAAACCGTATGAACACGACCGCGACGGTTATACCAATGCCAAAGGCGATTTCATCCGCACCATTACCGTCCGCGCCAAAAGCGATGCCATGCCATATTTTTAACCCCTAACCGCCATGCAAAAAATTCATTTTCTCTACAATTTCATTATTGTCCTTGCCGCCCTGATTACCTGTGCCATTGTCGGGGAATTTTATTTGAGTACGTTACTTATCATGCTGCCGGTCTATTACCTCGCCTATGCGGTTTATCTCGCCGTCAATTACCGGAAAATGGCAAACCGCGCCGCTTTTCCTTTCAAAGGATTGCGGCTCCTGTTCGCCAGTTTTGTTATTTATCTTGCCGCTTTTGCCGCGAGCCTGTTTATCTATCAGCGCATCAATCAAACCGTTGCTGCCGAAATGCAGCAGATTGAACCCTGCCCGGTCAATGGCGATTGCAGCGCGGCGGCGGTGCTGACCTACCGCAACATTCTGGAAAAACGCTTTTTTCTCACCCGCGATAACCGCTGCGTTCATTTGCGCAGCCCCGGTTATGCGCTGGTCAAAACCGAACTGGATTATTGCCGGGAGGAAACGCGATGAGCGGCATTCATGATTTATACCAGTACATTCTTGGCGCCATTGCCATTATTCTCGTCCCCGGCCCCAATTCGCTGTATTGCCTGAGCGTCGCCGGGCAATACGGCGCGCGTGCTGCCTACCGTACCATTGGCGGCATTATTCTCGGCGACAGCGTCCTCATTCTTTCGACCATTTTCGGTGCGGGCGCCTTGATGAAAGCCTACCCGCCCATTTTTCATACCATCAAACTGGCAGGCGGGCTTTATCTGGTTTGGCTCGCGCTGAATCTGCTCAAGGGCAGTTGGCTCGCCTGGCAAACGCGGCGCAATACCCAACCGGTGACGCAAAAGATGCAGACACAGCATTTCTTCCAGCGCGCGCTGACGTTAAGCCTGATGAATCCCAAGGCGATTATTTTCTTTCTCTCTTTCTTCACCCAGTTTGTGCGCGACGATGCGCCCAATCCGGTGTGGAGTTTGTTTATTCTCGGCTTTATTCTGCAATGTATCAGCTTCACCTATCTTAATGTGCTGGCATTTGCCGGCGGGCGGCTGATTCGCTTCTTTGCCCATTCGCGCGCCCTTGCCGCACTGGGTATGGCATTGGTAGGATTATTGTTTATCGGCTTTGCCGTCAAATTATGGATGACGACTTTATAGGGGAGATTGTCATGCACATTCAAAATGAATCCATCGACGCATTCGCCCGCTTTCTCGGCGATTTGCAGCAGCGCATTACTGCCGCACTCACCGCCGAAGACGGCAAGCCCTTCCATTGCGACCGCTGGCAACGCGACGGCGCGGACGGCAGTCTCGGCGGCCACGGCGCGACGATGGTGCTGAAAGACGGCGCGGTGATTGAGCAGGGCGGGGTGAATGTCTCGGTGGTACATGGCGCGCACCTGCCCGCCGTTGCCAGCGAAAAACGCCCGCATCTCGCCGGTTGCGCCTTCAGCGCGCTCGGCCTGTCGCTGGTCATCCACCCGCGCAATCCGTATCTGCCAACCAGCCACGCCAATATCCGCCTCTTTGTCGCGCGCGATGGCGAGGCGGTGCGCGACTGGTGGTTCGGCGGCGGTTTCGACCTCACCCCGTTTTACCCGTTCGACGAGGACTGCCGCGCCTGGCATGAGGCCGCCCGCGCCGCCTGCGCGCCCTATGGCGCGGCGCTCTACCCGCGTTTCAAGGAGTGGTGCGACCGCTATTTTTATCTGCCGCACCGGGGCGAGACGCGCGGTATCGGCGGCATTTTCTTTGACGATTTCAACGAGTTGCCGTTTGCCGAGGCGCTGGCGTTTACGCAAGGCGTGGGCGAGGCCTACCTCGCCGCCTATTTGCCCATCGTCCAGGCGCGCAAGGGCACGGATTACGGTGTGCGCGAACGCGAGTTCCAGCTCTATCGCCGGGGGCGTTATGTGGAATTTAACCTGCTCTACGACCGTGGCACCCATTTCGGCCTGCAAAGCGGCGGCCGCGCGGAGTCCATCCTGATGAGCCTGCCGCCTGCGGTGCGCTTTGAATACGACTACCAGCCGCCTGCGGGCAGCGCCGAGGCGCGGCTGGCGGAATACCTCAAGCCGCGCGAGTGGCTTTGATTTATAGCAATCCTCACAAAGCCCTGTACGGTGTTGCGCCGCCTCGCCGTACTAAGGGCTGTTTACATTTCAACCCTGCCCCGTTGCGGGCTTTGCTCTGCGGTCATCCACCAAACTGCTCCCTCCCCCGTGGGGGAGGGGCGGGGTGGGGGCAGCAAACCATTCGCGTCAGCGATTGCATATAAAACGAATTGTAAACAGCGCCTAAGGGCTGTTTACAATTTAGACCTCCCTCCTCCGCAGGGCGAAGCCCGTAGCAGGCGGGTTCCGTGCGTAGGGTGTGTGGCGGCGTAGCCGACACGCACGCGGGAATTTGACATCGGCAAACGCGTGCGTGCCTGCGGCACACACCCTACAAACCAATGGTGTAGCTCACAAAATCGTCGCCACGCAACCGCATTGGATTGGGCGTGTTTACGGCTGAATGGTAAACAGGCCTTAACCAAACCTGCGAATGAAATCATCATGTTATGGCCAATTGTAAACAGCGCCTAATCTGTACTGTCTTCGGCGGCGCGCCTTGTACAGAACTTTGTGAGTATCGCTATACCCACCGGCGCTGCGCGAAAAGAAGAAGCGCGATGAATTGACCTGACGCATAAAAATAGCCCCGGTTGCCGAGGCTATTTTATGTCGCCGCCTCTGGCGGCATTCAGTCAAAACGAATCGGGTAGTTGTCCGGCATTTGGTAGTCGTGTTTGGTCGCGTTGTAAGGGAAGGTATATTTTTCCTGCCGGTATTCTTTGATCGGTGCGAGGCGGTAGGCGCCGTTGTTTTCGCGTCCAGTAATTTTGCGGCCGTCGTAGCCGTTGAGGGTGATTTCCAGCGGCCAGCTGTTACCAACCGGGTTGAGGTCGCGGCGGATGTTGAGGGTGGCTTGCAGGTCTTTGGTATTGGCAAGGTGTTCTTTGGCACCCGCTTCGCCTTCCCAAAAGTTGTCGCAGAATTTTTCTACGGCGGGATCGCAAAATTCGTCGTAGCTGCTGGTGGCGGGTATGGTGCTGCTGGCGATGCGCTCACCGTCGTCGTGCAGGATGTTGAAGGCTTCTTCCAGCCCGCCGCCCTGGACGAATCCGCTTTTGCCAACCGCGCCCCAATAGCCGGGGCCAAATTCTTGCCATTGCCAGTCCTCCGGCGCGTCACCCCATTCGCCCGCTTCGGTTTGGCCGTGCGCGGTTTCCCGCCACCCGCCGTTTTCTTCAGTGAAGGCAAAGAGGACGGCGAGTCCGGCAGAGGCGTGTCCTTCGTTCAGATTTTTGCCGGTGAAAAGCAGGTAGCGGCGTTTGTCCTGTGCGCTGTCAGCGGTTTTTTCGCTGTGCAGGGTCATGCAGTATTCGTCGTCATCCACGCGGTAGTAATGGCATTCGCGCTGTTTGCCGTCGCTGGCGCGGGCGAGGCGTGCGCTGGCGTCCGCGTTCACGGGGTAGTGTTGATTCAGGGTTTGGGCAATGAGCGGGTCTGTGGCTGCCTGCGCGGTGGCGACGAGGGTGAGGGCGACGGGCAGGGCGAGGGTTTTCATGGGATTTTCGAAGGGCGGTTATTTGTAGTAGCCCGCCATCACCGCGTTGCTTTCGATGCGGGTGGCGAGCGGCAGCGGGATGCGCATTCGCGTGTTGCGCACATCAAGGATGCAGAGGCGGTTCAGGTCGTTGATGTATTTGGGCAGGTAGGGAATTTGGGTGTTGGAGAGGTCGAGGTTGATCAGTTTGGTGAGGCGCGCGACGGAGGGCGGCAGCGCGCCGATGTTGTTGTGGCTGATGTTGAGCATTTCCAGTTCGGTGAGCTGGCCGATGTCGTCCGGCAGTTCGGTCAGTTCGTTGTAGCCGAGGTTGAGGTCGTTCAGGCGAGTGAACTGGCAGATAAATTCCGGCAGTTGCATCAGGCGGTTGTGCGAGAGGTCAAGTACCGCCAGACGCTGCATTTGTGCGGTCGGCGGCGGCAAGAGGCTTAGCTGGTTGTGCGCCAGCGAGAGACGGTGCAACTGGCTCAGGCTGCCGAAATTGGCAGGAAGGCTGGTGAGGCGGTTGTTGTGCGCGTCGAGAATGCTCAGGTTTTGCAGTTTCGCCAGTGATTCGGGCAAGGTGGTCAGCATATTGCCGCCGATGTCGAGCCGGTGCAGTTGGTGCAGTTCGCCGATGTATTCGGGCAGGGTGCCGAGGTGGTTGCCGTAGAGTTCAAGTTCGCCCAGTTCGCGGTAGTTGGCGATGAAGTCGGGCAGTTTTTTCAGTTCGTTGGAGGAGAGGTTGAGCCGCGTCAGTTTGGTGAGGTTGGCGCAGACTTCCGGCAGGTCTTCGAGTTTGTTTCGCGCGAGGTTGAGTTTGGTGAGGTGGGTGAAGTTGCCGATAAAGAGTGGCACGCGCAGCAGGCGGTTGTCACTGAGGTCGAGTTCGGTGATGTGGCTGAATTTGGCGATGACTTCCGGCAGGGTGGCCATTTTGTTGTAGCCGAGTTCGAGTTTGGTCAACCCGGTCAGGTTGCCGAAGCTCTCCGGCAGGGTTTCGAGCTGGTTCCATTTGAGGTCGAGGCGTTTCAGCAGGGTGAGGTTGCCGATGGAGTCGGGCAGTTTTTGCAGTTCGTTGCCGCGCAGGTCAAGCTCGGTCAGTAGTGCCAGTTCACCCAGGGTTTCCGGCAGGCTTTGCAGGCGGCGGAAGGAGAGATCCAGACGGTTCAACCCTATCAGTTCGGAGGGTTCGCGCGGGATGCGGTCTTCGCCGATGTTGTTTTCTTCCGCCCATTTCAGGATCTCGCTGAAACGTCCTTGATTTTCGTCGTCGTCTTGCGCGTCGCTCTTGAAAACGCGGCGCAAGCCGCTGGTGATGCTTTTGAGCATGGGTTTTCCTGTTGGTTTCGGTTTTTGTGGCGGTATTGTAACAATCCGCGCTCACTATTTGTAAGCCCTGCGCACGCCGCTTGTGTTTTCAAGCGGTTGTCGCTTTTTTATCCGCTTTTCGGCATCAGAGCTTGCATGTGGCAAAGTTTTGCCTATAATGCGCGCCTCATCAATTGCGGGGTGGAGCAGTCTGGTAGCTCGTCGGGCTCATAACCCGAAGGTCGTTGGTTCAAATCCAGCCCCCGCTTCCAAGGATTTTTTAGAAGGCCCTTTTTCAAGGGCTTTTTTGTTGTATGCGTTTTTGCAAGGGGTCGCTATGTCGCGCGAGGAAAGGGTTACAGAGTTGTTGAAGCCCGTGGTGGAATCCATGGGTTTTGAGTGGGTTGGGGTGGAGTATCACCACAATTCGGTCAATGCGATTCTGCGCATTTATGTCGATCGGCCGGAAGGCGGGATTGATATGGAGGGCGTGGTTGAGGTCACCGAAGCGGTCAACCCGATTCTCGATGTGGAAGACCCGATTAACGCGCCCTACACGCTGGAAGTTTCTTCGCCTGGCTTGGATCGCCCGCTCTTTTCCTTTGCCGATTTTGTCCGCTTTACCGGCGAGACGGCGAAGGTGCATTTGCACGCGCCGGTCGGCAAGCGCCGCCGTTTTGAAGGGGTAATTGAGTCCACCGACGAGGCAGCGCAGCGCATTACTTTTGCGATACAGCAAGGGCGTGCCGTCGAGGCGGTCGAAGTGGATTACGCCAATGTGGACAAGGCGCGTCTGGTACCCGTTTTTTGAAGGAGGAGTTATGTCGAAAGATTTGTTGAACATTATTGAAGCGGTAGCGAACGAGAAGGAAGTCGATCGCAGCGTGATTATCGAGGCGCTGGAAGCGGCGTTGGCGGCCGCGACGCGCAAGCGTTATCCCGACGAGGAAATCGGCGCCAAGGTCGTCATTAACCCGCGCACCGGCGAGTACAAGAGTTTCCGCCTGTGGACGATTGTCGATGACGAGGCGATTCTGGAAAACCCGGACGCCGAGATGCGTGAAAGCGTCGCCGCCATTGAGTTTCCCGAGGCGCATTTGCAGGTCGGCGATGTGCATGAGGTGCCGATTGAAAACGAACCGTTTGGCCGCATCAGCGCGCAACAGGCGAAGCAAATCATCATTCAGAAGCTGCGCGAGGCAGAGCGGCGCAAGGTTTATGACCAGTTCATCGCCGAAGAAGGCACGCTGGTACACGGCATCGTTCGCCGCCACGAACGCGGCAACGTCATCGTCGATGTCAATGGCGCCGAGGCGACTATCCTCCGCGACGGCATGATTCCGCGCGAAACACTACGCATCGGCGACCGCATCCGTGGCTACCTCGCCAAAGTCAACCTGGAAATGCGCGGACCGCAACTGGAAGTAAGCCGCGTCGCCCCGGAAATGCTGAAACAGCTCTTCACCCTGGAAGTGCCGGAAATCGGCTCCGGCATCATCGAAATCATGGGCGTTGCCCGCGACCCCGGCCTGCGCGCCAAAATCGCGGTGCGCACCTTTGACCCGCGCATTGACCCGGTCGGTGCCTGCGTCGGCATCCGTGGCTCGCGCGTGCAGGGGGTGATGAACGAACTGGCGGGCGAGCGTATCGACATCGTTCTCTGGGACGAAGACCCGGAAACCTACGTGCGCAAGGCGATGGCACCGGCGCAAATCACCAACGCTGCCGCCGACGAGGCGCGCAAGGTGATGGATATCTCCGTCCCGGAAAACAAACTGCCGCAGGCCGTGGGTCGCGGCGGACAAAACGTGCGCCTTGCCAGCGAACTCACCGGCTGGACCATCAACGTCCTCAGTGAAGCCGAATTCGAGGCACGGCAAGAAGCGGCGCAGGACGCACAGGAGCGGGCATTGGCAGAAGCGCTGGACATCGACGACGACATCGCCGACCTGCTGATAGAAGCCGGATACAGCGCGCCGGAAACAGTCGCCTATGCCGAACGCGACGAACTGCTCGCCATCGAGGCCTTTGACGAAGAAACCGTCGATGCGCTGATGGCGCGCGCGGCAGATTACCTGCTGCAACAGGCCTTTGTCGCCGAAGTGGAGCCGGAAGAAGAAATGCAGTTACCGCTGGAAAACGTCGAAGGGCTGGATGCGGACACCATTGCCGCCTTGCAGGCGAACGGCCTGCACACCCAGGAAGACCTGGCAGAATTGGCGGTGGACGAACTGGTGAACTACACCGGCATGGACAAAGAACAGGCATCGGCGCTGATACTGAAAGCGCGCGAGCCGTGGTTTCGTGGATGATAGCGAGGGAACAATAAAATGGCAGTAGCAGAACAAACCGTAGCGGCGCTCGCCAAACAACTGAAAATACCCGTGAACCGCCTGCTTTCCCTGCTGAAAGAAGCGGGTGTCACGGTCGCGGGCGAAGAAGACACGCTGACACCGGCGCAAAAAGTGGCGCTGACCAAACACATGGCGGCGAAAAAAAGCGGCGAAAAAAAACTCAGCCTGAAAAACCCCGCCGGAGCGGCGAAGAAAACCGCCGGTGAGAAAAAAAGCGGCGAGACGGCGGCGAAAAAACCGCGTGCCGCCGCCAAAAAAAGCGGCGAAAAAAAACTGAGCCCGCGCGAAATCGCCCAACAAATGGCCGAACAACAACGCCTCGCCCAGGGCGAAGCCATGCGCGACAGCGAAGCGCGGGCGCGCGAAGAAGCAGAGCACGCCGAACGCCAGCGTGTCGCCGAAGAAGAAGCGCGCCGCCTGCGCAAAGAACAGGAAGAAAAAGCCGCGCTTGACGCCGAACAGGCGCGACAAAAAGCCGAAGCCGCACTGGCGGCACAACTGGCCGAACAAGAAAAACAGCGAAAACTCCGCGAAGCCGAAGACGCCAAGCGCAACGCCGCCGAAGAAGTCCGCAAACAGGAAGAGCGGGAAAAACGCGCCGCCAAAGAAAACGAAGAACTCGAACGGCAGCGGCAAGAAGCCCTGCTTGATGTCGCCAAACGCGAAAACTACGAAGAAGAAGCCGAAACCCGCTTCCACATCCAGAGCCGCGAACGCGGTGCGGGCGGTGGCGGTCGCAACGAACGCGGCGGCAAACGCGGTGGCGGACGCGACAGCGACGACCGTCGCAGCGGCGCGGGCAGCCGTGGCGGCAAGGGCGGCAACAAACGCGAACGCAAGGGCGGCAAATTTGAAAAACCCGTCGCCCCGGTCTCGCGCGAAGTACGCATCCCGGAAACCATCACCGTTGGCGAACTCGCACAAAAAATGAGCGTCAAGGCGGGCGAACTCATCAAAGTCATGATGAAACTCGGCTCAATGGTCACCATCAACCAGGTGCTGGACCAGGAAACCGCCGCGCTCGTCGCCGAAGAAATGGGGCACCAGTACATCCTCATCAAAGAAAACGACCTCGAAGCACAAGTCATGGCCGAGGCCGACGAAGACGCGGGCAACATCATCCAGCGCGCGCCGGTCGTCACCATCATGGGCCACGTTGACCACGGCAAAACCTCGCTCCTGGACTACATCCGCAAAACCAAAGTGGTCGCGGGCGAGGCGGGCGGCATCACCCAGCACATCGGCGCCTACCGCGTACAAACGCCAAAAGGCACCATCACCTTCCTTGACACCCCCGGCCACGCCGCCTTTACCGCCATGCGCGCGCGCGGTGCGGACGCGACCGACATCGTCATCCTTGTGGTTGCCGCCGACGACGGTGTCATGCCACAAACGATTGAGGCCATCCAGCACGCCAACGCCGCCAAAGTGCCGCTCATCGTCGCCGTCAACAAAATCGACAAGCCGGACGCCGACCCGGAGCGCGTCAAATCCGAACTGTCGCAACATGGCGTCATCGCCGAAGAATGGGGCGGCGAAAACCTCTTCGCCTACGTCTCGGCGAAAAGCGGCGAAGGCATCGACGACCTGCTCGACAAAGTGCTCATCCAGGCCGAAGTGCTGGAGCTGACCGCGCCCTCTACCGGCATGGGACGCGGCGTCGTCATCGAATCCCGCCTTGACCGTGGCCGTGGCAGCGTCGCCACCGTGCTGGTGCAATCCGGCGTCGTCAAAAAAGGCGACATCATGCTCGCCGGCATGGAATACGGCCGCATCCGCGCCATGCTCGACGAAAACGGCAACGAACTCAAAGAAGCGGGCGCCTCCACCCCGGTCGAAATCCTCGGCCTCTCCGGCACGCCGAACGCGGGCGACGAAGTCGTCATCGTCGAAAACGAACGCAAGGCACGCGAGATTGCCAACTTCCGCCAGGGCAAATTCAAAGAAATCAAAATCGCCCGCCAACAGAAGGCCAAACTGGAAAACCTGTTCAGCAGCGCCGCAGAAGGCGAAGTCCACACCGTCAACCTGATGATCAAGGCGGACGTCCAAGGCTCGGTCGAAGCCCTCTCCGACTCACTGCTGAAACTGGCGACCGACGAAGTCAAAGTGAACATCATCGCCTCCGGCATCGGCGGCATCACCGAATCCGACGTCCAGCTCGCCATCGCCTCCGAAGCCATCATCATCGCCTTCAACGTCCGCGCCGACGCCAACGCGAAAAAACTGGCGGAAAACGAAGGCGTTGACCTGCGCTACTACAGCATCATCTACGAAGCCATCGACCAGGTGAAAGCGGCGATGCAGGGGATGCTCTCGCCGGAAGTGCGCGAAGACATCATCGGCCTGGCAGAGGTACGCGAAGTGTTCCGTTCCTCCAAATTCGGCACCGTCGCCGGCTGCATCGTCGAAGACGGCGTACTCAAGCGCAACAACCCCATCCGCGTGCTGCGCAACAACGTCGTCATCTACGAAGGCGCGCTCGAATCGCTGCGCCGCTTCAAGGACGACGTCAGCGAAGTCCGCGCCGGTACCGAATGCGGTTTGGGCGTCAAAAACTACAACGACGTGCGCATTGGCGACCAAATCGAATGCTACGAGCGCGTCTCGGTTGAGAGGACACTCTGATGCCAAAAGGACAAGACCGCACCCGCCGCATCGGCGAACAAATGCGGCGCGACCTCGCTGTCGCCATCCCGCAATACCTTGACCACCCGCACGCCTCGCTGATTTCCATCACGGCGGTGCGGGTGACACGCGACCTGTCATTTGCCAAAGTCTATGTGACCCACGTCATCAGCGACCCGGCGGAGCGCGCCGCGCTCATCCGCGCGCTGAACGCCCACGCCGGACAACTGCGGCACGCGCTCGCACAAAAACTCAGCATCCGCAAAATGCCGGAACTCAGCTTCCACTACGACGACTCGGTGGAATACGGCGCGCGCATGGATCACCTGTTGCATGACTTGGTAAAAGACCTGCCGCCGGAAGATGAAACAGAAGAAGATGGGCAGGCATAACCGCCCTGCCCTGCCATAAAAGACGCGCTCCTTGACCGGAGCGCGTTTTTTTTGCGTAGAGGACAAAAAACGGACGACCGTGCTGGCCGCCCGTATCCGTCTCGCAAGCGTCAGAACAGCTCTGGCGCGGAGACGATGTTGAGTTTGTCATCCAGGTCAAAGATGAGCGGCGTACCGGTCGGCAGGTTCAGCTCCAGGATTTTTTCGTCGCTGATGTTGAGCAGGTATTTGATCAGCGCGCGCAGGCTGTTGCCGTGGGCAGAGATGAGGACGTTTTTGCCCTGGCGCAGTTCGGGCGCGATGTTGCTGTCCCAGTAGGGCAGAACACGGGCGATGGTGTCTTTCAGGCTTTCGCCGACCGGCATTTCGTCCGCCGGGACCTCGCGGTAGCGGCGCTCGTTCGCCGGGTAATATTCACTGGTTTTCTCAACGGCAGGCGGCGGCACGTCAAAGCTGCGACGCCAGATATGCACTTGTTCATCGCCGTATTTGGCGGCGGTTTCGGCCTTGTTCAGCCCTTGCAGGCCGCCGTAGTGGCGTTCGTTCAGGCGCCAGCTTTTGTATTCGGGAATCCATAGCTGGTCGCAGTATTCAAGCAGGAGGTGCAGGGTCTTGATGGCGCGCTTCTGATAGGAGGTGAAGGCGACGTCAAAGAGGATGCCTTTTTCTTTCAGCAATTTGCCACCGGCGACGGCTTCTTCCACGCCTTGCGCGGTGAGATCGACATCAACCCAGCCGGTGAAGCGGTTGGAAAGGTTCCATTCGCTTTGGCCGTGGCGAGAAAGGACGAGTTTCATGGTGTGCTCCTTTAGCAGGTGAGGGAAAGGTAACGAATCGTTAGTATTGTAGCGTTATTGCGGCGGCGGTTCTATCGCAGCGATTGCGCAACAGTCGTAGCAGGGCCAATGTTTTTCCCGTGATGCGCAGCTATCCCGCTGAAATTCAGCCTGAAAACTCCTATAATGCGCGCCCCTGTGCCGTTTGGCACATCCTCCCAACTACCCCAAGGAACCCCATGCAAAACCATCACCTCGGCTTCCCCGTCGAAACCGTCGCCGTCTTCATCATCCTCTCCGTCGGTGCGATTCTCATCGACCTCTACGCCCACCGCAGCGACAAACCGATGAGCCTGAAAAGCGCCTCACTCTGGACCGTCTTCTGGATTCTCGTCTCGCTCGCCTTCGCCGGCTTCCTCGGCTGGCACCACGGCAGCGAAGCAGCGAGCCTGTTCATCACCGGTTACGCCCTGGAAAAAGTACTTTCCGTCGATAACCTCTTCGTCATGATGGCGATTTTCGCCTGGTTCAAGGTGCCGGAAGGCTACCGCCACCGCGTGCTTTACTGGGGCATCATCGGCGCCATCATCTTCCGCATGATTTTCGTCATCATCGGTACCGGCCTGCTTGCCTTGGGCCCCTTCGTTGAAATCATCTTCGCGCTGGTTATCGCCTGGACGGCGGTGATGATGCTCAAAGGCGGCGATGACGGCGACGAAATCGAGGACTATTCCGACCACCGCGCCTACCGCCTGGTGCACCGCTTCTTCCCCGTCTGGCCGCGCCTCTACGGGCACAATTTCTTCCTGAACAGCCAGGAGCTGGCCGACGCGCAGGCGAAGAACCCGCAGGAACACCTCGAACTGGCCGGGGAAGACACCAAACACCCCGAACAAAGCCACCCGCACGCGATGAAAGCGGGCGCCTGGGTCGCCACCCCGCTCCTGCTCTGCCTCGCCGTCATCGAAATCTCCGACGTGATGTTCGCCTTCGACAGCGTCCCGGCGGTAATTGCCGTCTCGCGCGAACCGCTGATTGTTTACAGCGCGATGATGTTCGCCATCCTCGGCCTGCGGACGATGTACTTCGTGCTGGAAGCGCTGAAAGGCTACCTCGTCCACCTCGAAAAAGCGGTCATCGTCCTCCTCTTCTTCATCGCCGCCAAACTGGCGCTGTCTGCGACCAACCATTACCTGCACCACGGCCTCGACATCTCGCCGCTCGTCTCGCTCATCGTCGTCATCGTCGTCCTGCTCGCGGGCGTGGTCGCATCCCTGCTCTACCCGGAAAAAGAAACCAAGGAGTAAATCATGGCAGTCACCCTAAGCAAAGGACAAAACGTCTCGCTGAGCAAAACCGACCCGGCGCTGAAACACATCCTCATCGGCCTCGGCTGGGATGCGCGCAGCAGCGACGGCCAGCCGTTTGACCTTGACGCCAGCCTGTTCATGACCGGCGACAACAAAAAAGTGCCGTCCGACGCCTACTTCATCTTCTACAACCAGCTCAAATCGCCGGAAGGCGCGGTGGAGCACACCGGCGACAACCTCACCGGCGACGGCGATGGCGATGACGAAAGCATCCTCGTCCAGCTCGACAAAATCCCGGCGAACATCAGCTCGCTCTTTATCACCGTCACCATCCACGACGCCGAAGCACGCCACCAGAACTTCGGCCAGGTCAGCAACGCCTTCGTCCGCCTGGTGAACCACGAAAGCGGCCAGGAAGTGCTGCGTTTTGACCTTTCCGAAGACTACAGCACGGAAACAGCAATGGTTTTCGGCGAAGTCTATCGCCGTGACGGCGAATGGAAATTCCGCGCCATTGGTCAGGGCTACGCCGGTGGCCTGCTCAGCCTCTGCCACCAGTACGGGGTGAACGTCGGCTGATTGATGACCGCGTGATTGCCATACAGCTCCCCTCCCCTGCAAAGCGGGATGGAGTGTAAACAACCGTGTAGCGGCCGCATCTAAAACGAATGGTAAACAGCCCTTAGAGGCTGTTTGCCATTCGGCGGATAAGCCCCTCTCCCTCTGGGAGAGGGGTTGGGGTGAGGGCAGCAAACAATTGAAAAATTGGAATTTCGGCTCATCAATAATATCGCTTACCCCTCTCCAACCCTCCCCTGCAGGGCGAAGTCCGCAGCGGGGGAGGGTCAGGGAGGGGTGTGAAAAACCGCGTAGCGACCGCATCCAAAATGAATTGCAAACAGCGCCTAGAGGCTGTTTACCATTCAGCCGTGAGGCTTTGTAGGTTGGGTCAGCGAGGTACGAGCGACTGGAACAGCTCGCGCAGCGACAAGTATTGCTCGCGCAGCGAGAGAGAGACCCAACAAACCGAATGCCGAACAGATTCCGTTGTTGGGTTACGCGCTGCGCGCTAACCCAACCTACGCACAAAACATTGTGTTATGGCCAATTGTATAGCCATCCACCGAAAGCCTCATACGGTGTTGCGTCGCCTCGCCGTACAAAAGCGTACTGTCTTCGGCGACGCGCCTTGTC
>NZ_DBHKZK010000065.1:0-43591 GCF_057314735.1 Cardiobacterium sp. | reverse complement strand
ACAGGCGGTGGAGCGGGCTTTTATTGAGTATATTATTTAGGGTGGATGGCTATATGCAAGATTATCAGTCAGGTAGAAGAAGTATTGGTACGCCATCCGCAGTTTGCCCTGCCGGGCAAGAAAGCACTATTGCAGTCATTGGAAGAAACGGAAGTAGTGATGATTGATGCGACAGAAATCATGGTTGAGCGTCCCAAAAAAAGCAAAAACGCTGTTATTCCGGCAAAAAGAAGCGACACACATTAAAAATGCAGGTTGTGGTGAGCCAAAAGAGCGGTAAGGTGCTGTGTGTTCATGCGGCAACGGGAAGTTGTCATGATTTTCAACTGTTCAAGCAATCGCGCCTGCCACTGGCACGAGCGCTGAAAGTGTTGACAGACAGTGGTTATCAGGGTATCAAAAAATACCACCAAAATAGTGAGATACCGACAAAATCCAGCAAGCACAAACCACTGGACAAGGAGAAAAGAGAGTACAACCGGCAGGTCGCTTCGCAGCGTATTGGCAATGAACATACCATTGGTTTTATCAAGCGATTCAGAATGGTCGCGGGGCGTTACCGTAATCGACTTCGGCGTTTTTCGCTACGCTTTACACTCATTGCTGCCATCTGCAATTTTGAAATAGCTTAGTTTGGAAAGAGGTCTAATATCGCTCCCCCACCCCAACCCTCCTCCGGGCCTCATTCAAAATGCGGCCGCATTTTGAATGGGTATCCGCCCGTTGCGGGCGCTGCAGGGGAGGGAGGAATTTGAACAGGTTCTTAAATGAGATGGCTA
Organism: Cardiobacterium sp.; assembly: GCF_057314735.1. Classification (NCBI taxonomy): domain Bacteria; kingdom Pseudomonadati; phylum Pseudomonadota; class Gammaproteobacteria; order Cardiobacteriales; family Cardiobacteriaceae; genus Cardiobacterium; species Cardiobacterium sp. Next base: position 42,812 of record NZ_DBHKZK010000065.1, on the reverse strand, counting down.
TTGTCCTCCTGCGGTAGTGGTGCGGAGTGCGGCGTGCTGTGGTGCGACGGGTCGTACTGTTGCGGGTCGCGGATTTCGACGTGGCTGAGGATGTCTGCCACCGTCAGCGGTTTGCCGCCTGCCGCCGCGATGTCGATGCTGCGGGTATGACCGGCGTGGTCGGTGATATTGAGGTGCTGGCCATCGCCGTCCGTGCTGACTTCCAGCCGCGCGTCGGCAAGGCCGCGTCCTGCCAGCACGATGCGGTCGCCCTCTGCCGGGTTGTAGTCGCTGATTTTGCCCGGCTGTTGCCAGCTGGCCGCGTCGTCGCTGTCCAGCAGGAAGGCGAAGGTATCCGCGCCCGCGCCGCCGGTGAGCTGTGCTGTGCCGTGGCTGGCGATGAGGGTGTCGTTGCCTGCGCCGCCGTGCAGGGCGTGCGCGCCCGCCGTTTTGGTCGCGGCGAGTAGTTCGGCACTGTGTTCGCCGAGGTATTGCAGCAGGTCGGCGCCGTCGTGGCTGACGAGTTTTGCGTAGGCGGCGGTGTCCGCGCCGTCGGCGGTGTGGACGCCGTCGTTGTTGGCGTCGTGGGCAGCCGTCCCGTCGGTGTGGTGGGGCAAGCCCCACCCTACGGTTGTATCGTGGTTCGTGGTGTCGGCAGCTGTGCCGTCCGCGTCGTGATGCGCCCGTTGGGAGGCGGGGTGGCTGTAGTTGGCGCTGGAGGCGCTGTCGTGCAGGGTGGTTTCAACGCTGCCATTGCCGATGGTCGCGCCTTGTGCGTTTGCCAGTTTGACGGTGTAGGTTTCGTCGCCTTCTTTTTTGCCGTCAGCTACGGTTTCGACGGTGAAGTCGGCGCCGGTCTGGCCGCGCGGGATGGTGACGCTGTGTGTCGTGGTTTTAAGGTCGCCGTCGTTGGTGCTGCCGTGGGCGATGGTCACGTCCACGGTCACGTCTTTTCCCGGCATTTTGGCCAGCGTCAGGTCGCCGAGGAATTTTTTGAAGTCGGCTTCCATTTCGTGCCCCGGCCACGGGGTGTAGCTCTGGAATTTGCCGTCTTCGTCCACGCCCCAGTTCGCCCAGGTCATCATGTAGGCGAGGTTCATCGCGCCGTTGCCTGCTTTCATGGCATCGAGCAGTTGGCTGAAAAATTCGGGGTTTTCGTTGCCGTTTTGCTGGATGACGCGGTCGTTGTTGAGGCCAAATTCGGTGAATGCCGCCACTTTGCCGTGTTCACCCGCGAGTTTGGTGACCATTTCGAGATCGCGCACGGTTTGTGTGCGCCATTCGGCGTCACTTTGCCGCGTCTGCGGTTCGCTCTGGTAGGCGTCGTAACCGAAGACATCAACGTATTTGTCGCCGGGGTAGGCTTCGAGGTATTTGGCGCTGTCGCCGCCGAGGCTGCCGTTGGGCGAGTAGGCGTAGAGCAGGTTGTCCGCGCCTTTGCTGTCGAGGTATTGGTGGATGTGCTGCCACAGCGTCTTGTAGTCGTCGGCGCTCATGTGGCCTTTGCCCCACCAGAACCAGTCACCGGTGTTTTCGTGCAGCGGGCGGAAGATGACCGGGATTTTGCTGCCGTCGGCGCGCACGGCGTTGTTGGCGGCGGTGGCGACGGTGTCGAGCCAGTCGTGCAGTTTGCCTTGCAGGTCGCCGCTGATGAGGCGCTGGACATCCACTTTGGTGGTGTCGAAGGCGGTGCCGCCACTCACCGGGTTTTTCAGGTGCGAGGAGAGGGTGACGGTCGCGCCGAGGCTGTCTGCTTCGATGAAGGCGCGGGCGAGCGCCTTGCCGTTTTCTTCCGGGGTTTGTGCCGGGTCGGTCGGGTTTTCGTCGGAGTCAAAGCCGAAGACGGCGGGGTATTTGCCGGTCATGGCGGCGACGTCGGATTTGCGGCCGTAGCCGTCGCTGGCGCTCTCGCCGCGTGCGCTTTCGTCGGTGGCGTGCTGTTGGCCAAAGAGGATTTGCCGGTGCGCAGCGAGGTCTTTCAGTTGTTGCAAGAGCGCCGCCGCACTTGCCGTTTTGCCGACGGGCGAGAGGTCGAGGCCGACGTGGTACTGCGCCGCGCTGCCTTCGGTGATGTCATGCGCGCCGCTGAGGTTGGCGGTGATGTCGCTGGTGGCGGGCGGTGTGTTTTCGCTGACCGCCGGGGTTTCGCTGCTGGTTGGCGTTTCGTGGTGTTTGGCGTTGTCGTCGTAGGTCGCGCGCACGCTGATTTTGTGACCGAGGTCGTCTTTGGTGAGGGTGTAGCGGTCTTGTGTCGCGTGGTTGATGGCGACGCCGTCGCGCAACCACTGGTATTGCACCGTGTCGGGGACGCCGTCGGCATCGCTGACGGTGGCGGCAAGTGTCGCTCCCACTTTGGCCTCGCCTGTGATGGCAACGCTGCCTTCGTGGTTTTCGGCGGGCGGTTGTTGTGGCGAGGCGCCGTTGCCGTCCTTGCCGTCCAGTTGGTAAACGCGGACGTAATCGACTTCCATTGTCGCCGGGAATTTGTCGATGCTGTTGTGCGCATCCTGGTATTTCCCGGTCATGTAGTCGCCGCCGACCGCAACGTTGAGGCGCAGGTAGAACGGGATGTTGAACGGGCCGGGGTGCTCAGTGGCGTTCGGCGCAGCGAAGTTGTCAATGGTGTGGTAGTGGCGACCATCCACGTAGTATTCGAGTTTGCCTTCCTGCCATTTGACGGCATAGGTGTGCCATTCGTCGCTGCCATCCACGTAGGTGATGCCCTGTTTGTGGCGGTGGTTGCCTTTGCCGTAGCCGGTGCCCCAGTGGGCATCGGCGGCGACCTTGATTTGCCCGTCGTGATCGCGGTCTTCGTTGTTGATGTAGCTGCGGGTTTCGAGGACGTCTATTTCGCCACTGCGCGGCCAGCCACCGTATTTGGCTTTGTCCGGACTCATCCAGAATGCCGGCCACAGGCTGCCGTTTTCGGCATTCGGCATTTTGATGCGCGCTTCAAAGTAGCCGTATGTCCAGGTCTGTTTGTCGCGCGATTCGACGAAGCCGGAGGTAAAGTCGTAGGTTTTGCCGCCCCGCTCCAGCCCCGGTTCGTAGTGCGCACTCAATTTGAGCGTGCCGTCGCTGACCGAGACGTTTTTGCCGGAATTGCTGTAGTAGTTTTGTACTTTTGAGCTGTTCCAGCCGCCGGTGGCGATTTGCCAGTTGCCGTCATTCAGCGCGGTGCCGTCAAATTCGTCCTGCCACACGAGGCGGTAGCCGCTTTGGCCGTCAACGGTGGCATCTGCCGCGCTACTGTCGGCATTTTCGGCGTGCTGCGCCTTGTCCTGATAGTTGACGTGGACGCTGATTTTTTTGCCCGCGTCTTCCGGGCGCAACTGGTAACTGCTGCCGGTGGCTCCGTCAATTTTCTGTCCGTCGCGCAGCCATTGGTATTGGATGTTGGTACTGTCAACGCCATCGTCGTCTTTGACCGTAGCGGTAAGGGTACCGCCGACTTTGGCCTCGCCCGTGATGGCAACGCTGCCTTCGTGGTTTTCGGCGGGCGGTTGCGGGTTGGGCGGGGTGTTGCCGTTATCGTTTTCGATGGTGATGTCGAGGGTCGCCGCCGGGGTGGTCTGGATGGCGGCGGTGGCGTTTTTGATGGCGTCCACCGCCGGTTTCGGGCTGCCGTCGTGTTTCCAGAAGCCGTAGTAGGCTTCGTGGTCGGCGGCGTCAAGCAGGTCGGGGCGGTTGTTGTGGTCGGCGTCGATGTTGGCGTCGGGGATGCCGTCGCCGTCGGTGTCAATGTTGACGTCCACGATGCCGTCATGGTTGTCGTCGCGGTTGAGGATGCCCTGGATGTAGTCGGCGCGGTCGTTCTGCGCCTGATACAGGATCATCGGCCCGGTGTAGGCGGATTTTTGTTGCCATTCGATCAGGGCTTTCATGGTGTTCGCCTGCCAGGTTTCGGCGATGCCTGCAAACATCGCGTCCCAGCCGGTTTCGGTCGGCCAGATGAGTTTGCCGCCGTCGCCATGCTCCTGCATGATTTGCATCAGGGTTTTTTCGCCCGCGCCGGGGGCGACGATGTCGCCGTTCATCAGTGCCCAGCCGTTGTCCTTGAAGTCTTTGGCGAGGATGCCGTAGGGGTGGTGCGAGAGCGCGTCAAAGTAGCCTTGTGCGCCCGCCTTGTACATCCGTTCGAGGAATTCTTGCGGGTTGATGTAGCTGCCGTCGGCACGGGTGTCGCCCACGGTCATGCCGCCGGCGAGAACGTTGGCTTCCGCGTCGGCGGCGTGTGCCGCTTCGTACACTTGTTTGAGCAGGCGGGTGTAGTGTTCGGGGTTCGGTTTGGGGTTCGCCCAGGTATCGCGCCAAAATTCGTTGCCCGGTTCGTTCCAGAATTCGTAGTCGTGGATGCCCTGCGCGCTGTAGCGTTTGACGACTTCGCCGAAGAATTTGGCAAATCCGGCGTCGTGTTCGGCTTTGGGCGCGAAGGTGCTGGCGTGGTCTGCCCATTTCTGTTGTTCGGCAGCGCTTTGGTCGCCGAGTTCGCTTGCCCAGTTCGGCGTTCCCATCACTTGCATCATCACTTTCATGCCGTATTTGTGCGCCAGCTTGACGGCGGCGTCGATGTTGCCCCAGTCCCAATGGTCGCCATCTTTCGCCTGTACCCGGTTCCAGCCTGCGGTGATGCGTACCCATTTGACGCCGAGTTCGGCGGCGCGGGCGTAGCTTTCTTCGATGGCGGCGATGTTGTCGCCCGTCCAGCGCGGGTTGACGGGTTGTACGCCAACGCCGTTGGTGCCACGGAAGCTCTCGCGGCCAATGTTGAAGGCGACGGCTTCGTGCTGGTTGTCGGGGCTGGCGTGGATTTTCGGGTCATAACTATAGGAAAGCGTACCGCTCGCGGCGTCGTAGCCGGTGAGTGTCAGCGTGCCTTTGTCGTCGTCAATGACGGTGCGCGGATGGTTGGCGAGGTCGGCCAGTTTGCTGGCGTTCAGCGTGGTGTCGCCGACGGTGAGGGCTTCGCCCGCACCTACTTTGCCAACGACGATGCTGCCCTGGGTCGCGCCGTCGGTCTCGCGCACGGTGAGGCTGTTGCCGGCGGGGGGCTGTACGGCGGGGATGTCGGTGGCGCTGCTCACCGGGTTTTCTGCATGGTGCGCGTTGTCGTTGTATGTCGCCTTGACGCTGATTTTGTGTCCGGCGTCGGCGACGGTGAGCTGGTAGTGGTTGCCGGTCGCGTTGTCTATCGGCTGGCCGTCGCGCAACCACTGGTATTGCACCGTGTCGGGGACGCCGTCGCTGTCGCTGACGGTGGCGGTGAGGGTCGCGCCCACTTTGGCTTCGCCACTGATGCTGACGGTGCCTTCGTGGTTCGCGGGTGGTGCCGGGTTCCTGGTATGCGGCTCCGGCGTGTTGGAATGGTTGCTGCCGTCGTCTTTCATCGGGATGTAGCTGAAGGATTCGAGCGTGACTTTTTGCGGTTTGTTCGCCGTCCAGCCATCGTCGGTGCGCAGCGTCCACATATTGCTGTGGATTTGTTGCAGGTTCGGCTTGATGATGTCGGTGCTGATTTCCTTGATCGGGAATTCTTCACCGGTATCGGCGTTGCGCAGGCTCCAGCGGATTTTGGTCGGCGTCCACTCCAGTTTGGCGGTGGCGTGCGTCCAGCTGTCCGGCCAGATGTTTACCGGCTTGATACCAACGCCGTTGGTATTGGTAAACGGGTAATAGGTTGTCCGGCCTTCGAGGGTGTCGGTACCCCAGCGCGAGATTTCCATCGCGTCGATTTCGCGGTAGCCGTCGTCTTTTGCACCATCCGGGTAGTTCCAGTCAAAGGTGAAGAAGCCGCCAAATACGGTGTATTTGTCAAAGGTGCTGAAGTCGCCCTTGAAGGTCATTTCGTAGGTGCCGTAGCCCATTGAGCGGGTCGAGATGATTTCGGAGGCTACCGGGGTGTGGCCGTCGGCGTTGGTTATGGAGAGATCAAGGCTGGTGTCGTGCTGCTGCACGTTGTCCTTGGACCACTGTCCGTTGGCGTGCGGGCTGCCGTCTTTTTTCCAGCTGTCGCGTGCGACCCATTTGAAGCCCGCCCAGTCGATGGTGGGCTGGCCGTAATCGTTCTCGTAGGCCGGTGCGGTGCCTTCGGCGGCGACGTTCAGGCTGGAGAGGCTGTCCTTGCTTTCAGCGTGCGCTTTCTGGTCGGTGTAGCTGGCGCGGACGCTGATGTCGTGGCCAACGTCGTCGCTGGTCAGGGTGTACTGTCCGCCGGTCGCGCCGTCAATGTCCTTGCCGTCGCGCAGCCACTGGTATTTGACTTCGCCCATGCCGTCTTCGTCGGCGAGGGTGTTGCCCGCATACAGGGTTTGTCCGGCCTGTACCAGACCGCTAACGGTCACGGTACCGGTCGGCGCATGGTTTTCGGCAGGCGGGTTGTTGTCGGCAACCGCGTCGGTCGCGCTGCTTACCGGAGTTTCAGGGTGGTGCGCGTTGTCGGTGTAAGTCGCGCGCACGCTGATTTTGTGGCCGAGGTCGTCTTTGGTGAGGGTGTAGCGGTCTTGCGTCGCGTGGTTGATGGCCACGCCGTCGCGCAGCCATTGGTATTGCACCGTGTCGGGGACGCCGTCGGCGTCGCTGACGCTGGCGGTGAGGGAGCTGCCTACTTTGGCGTCGCCCGTGATGGCGACGCTGCCTTCGTGGTTTTCGGCGGGCGGGGTGGTGCCGCCGTCGTCGTGGATGGTGGTGCTGACGCTGTCTTTGCCCGCCTCAATTTGCCCGCCCTGGGCATTGCTGATTTTGACGGTGTAATGCTCGTCGCCTTCCGCCTTGCCATCAGCAATGGCATCGACGGTAAAGGTAGCGCTGTTTTGGCCTTTGGGGATGGTGACGGTGCGGGTGGTGGTCTGGATGTCGCCGTCGTCTGTCGTGCCGTGCTGGATGGTGACATCGACGGTGATGTCGCGGTCGGCGTTGCGCGTCATCGTCATTTGTCGCGCAAATTCCTGGAAGTCCGCTTCCATTTCGTGTCCCGGCCACGGGGTGAAGGCGGAGTAGTCCGCGCCCGGATTGCCGCCCCAGTTCGCCCAGGTCATCATGTAGGCGATTTTGGCGGCGTCCGGGTCGGCCTTGATGGCTTTGAGCAGGTCGGTGTAGAAGGTGAGGTCGGTGTTGCCGTCCGGCTGGATCATTTTGTCGCCGGAGAGGCCAAATTCGGCCAGCGCCGCCACTTTGCCCCGCGCCGCTGCCATGCGCGAGAGCATCGCCATGTCTTCTACGGTTTCTTTGACCCATTTGTCTTTGGCGGGTAGTGCCTTGTTGGTGTCGTAGGCGTCGTAGCCGAGGATGTCCACCACATCGTCGCCCGGATAGAGCAGGTTGTAGTGGCTTTCGTCGCCGTTGAAGTTGCCGTTGGGGGCAAAGGCGGTGAGCATTTGTCCGTCCGCGCCGTGCTCTTTGAGGTAGTTGACGATGTAGCGGAACAGCTCTTTGTAGGTCTCGGCACCGCCGCGTTCGTAGTACCACCACGCCCATTCGCCGTTGCCTTCGTGCAGCGGGCGGAAGATGAAGGGGATTTTGGTGCCGTCGTCGCGCACCGCGTGTTTGGCCATTTCGGCGACGGTATCAAGCCAGCCGTTCAGCTCCGCGTTCTGGTCGCCGCCGGGCAGCAATCGCTTCAGATCCACCTTGGTGCGGTCGGTCTCGCCCCCCGGCATATCCCAGTGGGCGGAGATGCTGGCAATGGAGCCGACGCTGTCGATTTTTTTGATGGCATCCGCCATGCGTTTGCCGTTTTCTGCGGCGGAGAGGCCGCGCTCCATCGGCGTTTCCATCATCGCCAGTCCGATGATGGAGGGGTAATGGCCGGTCATGGCGAAGACGTCGGATTTGTTGCCTTCGCTGTTGGCGCTGCCGTCGTGCGAGACATCCAGCCCGCGTTGCTGGCCAAAGAGGATGCCGTTGTGGTTTTGCAGGTTGTGCAACAGCTCGCTCGCCGAATTTGCCTGCGGCAGCGCGCGGTTATCCAGGCTGACGGTATAGGTCGCCTTGCCGCCTTCGGTCACTTCGCTTGAGCCGCTGAAGGTAATGCCGGGCGCGTTCGGTGCAGGCGGGGCGGGCGGGGTGTCTTCGCTGACCGCCTGCGTTTCGCTGCTGGTGGGTGATTCATGATGCTTGGCGTTGTCGTCGTAAGTCGCCTGCACCGTAATCTTCGCGCCCTTCTGCGCGGCGGTGAGGGTGAATGTGCTGTTGGTGGCACCGTCGATGGCTTTTCCGTCGGCAAACCATTGGTACTGCACGCCGCTCGCCGGGACGCCATCGGCATCGCTGACGGTGGCGGTGAGGGTCGCGCCCACTTTGGCATCGCCCGTGATGGCAACGCTGCCGGGCTGGTTCGGCGCGGGCGGGGTGATTTGGCCGTCATCGGCGACCGCTTGTGTTTCCGCGCTCTTCGGCATTTCCTGATGTTTGGCGTTGTCTTCATAGACCGCCTGCACGCTGATTTTCGTGCCCTTCTGCGCGGCGGTGAGGGTGAAGGTTTGAGCAGTCGCGCCCATGATTTCGCGCCCGTCGGCGTACCACTGATAGCGGACGTCAGCGGGGACACCATCGGCATCGGTCACGTTTGCCGTGAGCGTCTCCCCGACTTTCGCCGTGCCGCTGATGCTGATGGTGCCTTCATGGTTCGGCGCGGGTACCGCGTCGGGATAGACCGTCATGCTTTTCATGAAGGTGGCGGTGTTGGCGTTGCCCGCGAGGTCGCTGTATTTGCCCTTGCTGACCGAGAGGTAGGCGTCCGCATCCGTCTGCCCGGCGGGGACGGCGTCGGGGGTAAAGCGCACCCGGTATTCGGTGCCGCTGATTTTCTCGAAACCGCTGATTTTACCGCCGTAGGCCTCGATGTCGCTTTCCTCAAAATCCTTCACCGGCTCGCTGAAGACAAAAGTCTGCGTCACCGCTTCTCCGGCTTTCAGATTCATCTCGCCACGGATTTCCAGCAGGCTGGGCGGAATGCTGTCCTGCGGCGTGCTGACCGCGAACACCGCCGAAGTATCGTGCGCCAGCGGCGTGCCTTCCAAATCGGTAAACGCCCCGGCGGCGACGCTCACCGCCGCATTGCCATTACTGGCCGCGCCTGCGGTGAAAGTGGCGGTGTACTCGGTGTCGCTGACCTTCTGGAAGTCGCTGATGGTGCCGTTGGTGGCCTGCAAATCGCTGGCGTCAAAACCGTTCACCGCCTCGCTCAACTTGAAAGTGAGCTTGGTCGGCACGCCCTCGGTGAGCTGATAACTGTCCGCCGTAATCTGCAACTGCGGCGGGGTCGGATTCGCTGGCGGAGTGTTGTCGGCAACCGCGTCGGTGGCGTCGCTGGTCGGCGTTTCGTGATTGTTGGCGTTGTCGTCGTAGCTCGCCTGCACCGTGATTTTCGCGCCCTTCTGCGCGGCGGTGAGGGTGAAGGTTTGCCCAGTCGCGCCATCTATCACCTTGTCATCGGCAAACCACTGATATTTGACGCCCGTCGTCGGTACGCCATCTTCGTCGGTTACAGTCGCTTTCAGCTCGCTGCCGACTTTGGCGTCGCCCGTAATGCTGACTTTGCCCGCATGATTGGGTTGCGGTTGCGGATTGGGTGATGGATTCGGATTGGGTTGCGGGTTTGGCGACGGATTCGGTGCGCTGTTATCAGCGACGGCAGCGGTGGCGTCGCTGGTCGGCGTTTCGTGGTTCTTGGCGTTGTCGTCGTAGGTCGCCTGCACCGTAATCTTCGCGCCCTTCTGCGCGGCGGTGAGGGTGAAGGTTTGTCCGGTCGCGCCATCGATGGCTTTGCCGTCGGCAAACCACTGGTATTTGACGCCCGTCGTCGGCACGCCGTCTTCGTCGGTTACGGTCGCTTTCAGCTCGCTGCCGACTTTCGCCTCGCCGCTGATGCTCACTTTGCCCGCGTGGTTGGGCTGCGGCTGCGGATTGGGTGACGGGTTTGGATTCGGTTGTGGGTTCGGCGATGGGTTCGGATTCGGTTGTGGATTGGGCGACGGGTTCGGGTTCGGCGATGGATTCGGCGCGCTGTTATCGGCGACGGCGGCGGTGGCGTCGCTGGTCGGCGTTTCGTGGTTTTTGGCGTTGTCGTCGTAGGTCGCCTGCACCGTAATCTTCGCGCCCTTCTGCGCGGCGGTGAGGGTGAAGGTTTGTCCGGTCGCGCCGTCGATGGCCTTGCCATCGGCAAACCACTGGTATTTGACGCCAATCGCGGGGACGCCGTCTTCGTCGGTGACAGTCGCTTTCAGCTCGCTGCCGACTTTCGCCTCGCCGCTGATGCTGACTTTGCCCGCATGATTGGGCTGCGGCTGCGGATTGGGTGACGGATTCGGATTGGGCGATGGGTTCGGGTTAGGTTGCGGGTTTGGATTCGGTGACGGCTGCGGGTTTGGCGATGGATTCGGTGCGCTGTTATCAGCGACGGCAGCGGTGGCGTCGCTGGTCGGCGTTTCGTGGTTCTTGGCGTTGTCGTCGTAGGTCGCCTGCACCGTGATTTTCGCGCCCTTTTGCGCGGCGGTGAGGGTAAAGGTTTGACTGGTTGCGCCGTCGATGTCCTTGCCGTCGGCAAACCATTGGTATTTGACACCGGTTGTTGGCACGCCGTCTTCGTCGGTGACAGTCGCTTTCAGCTCGCTGCCGACTTTCGCCTCGCCGCTAATGCTGACTTTGCCCGCGTGGTTGGGTTGTGGTTGCGGGTTCGGTGATGGCTGCGGATTTGGTGACGGATTCGGGTTCGGTTGTGGGTTCGGTTGTGGGTTCGGGTTGGGCGACGGGTTCGGCGTGCTGTTATCGGCAACGGCATCAGTGGCGTCGCTGGTCGGCGTTTCGTGGTTCTTGGCGTTGTCGTCGTAGGTCGCCTGCACCGTGATTTTCGCGCCTTTTTGTGCGGCGGTGAGGGTGAAGGTGCTGTTGGTCGCGCCGCTGATGGCTTTGCCGTCAGCAAACCATTGGTATTTGACGCCTGTGGCGGGAACGCCGTCGGCGTCGTCAACTTTGGCGGTCAGTGTTTCGCCGACTTTGGCGTCGCCGGTAATGCTGACTTTGCCCGCGTGGTTGGGCTGCGGCTGCGGGTTAGGCGACGGGTTCGGGTTCGGCGACGGTTGCGGGTTCGGTGACGGTTGCGGATTCGGCGACGGTTGCGGATTCGGTGACGGTTGCGGATTCGGCGACGGTTGCGGATTCGGCGACGGTTGCGGGTTCGGCGACGGCTGCGGGTTCGGCGACGGCTGCGGATTCGGCGACGGTTGCGGATTCGGTGACGGCTGCGGGTTCGGCGACGGATTCGGGTTCGGTGACGGTTGCGGGTTCGGCGACGGTTGCGGGTTCGGCGACGGTTGCGGGTTCGGCGACGGATTCGGGTTCGGCGACGGATTTGGGTTCGGCGATGGATTCGGGTTGTTCGGATTTTGGTTGTCCGGCGCATCCGCAGGCGGCGGGAATAGCGGGTAGGTGTTGTTGCCCGGCGTTTTTTGGTCGGGCGGAAGTGGGGCGTGGTTGTCCGGGGTGTTGCCGGGGGCGGGCGTGGGCGGCGGGTTGTCGCCCGGCTGCTGCGGTTGCGCCGGCTGGTGTTTGTGGTGTTTGTCGTGGTTGTGCGCGGCGATGGCGATGCCGCCAGCGACGAGGCCGACCGCGCCGATGGTGGCAAGGGGCGCCGAGCTGATGTCGCTGCCTGCGGCGGCGCTGGCGCTGTCGTCGGCGAGGGTTTCGGCGAGGAGGTGTTCGGGGGCGACGGCGACCGGGTAGCGGTAGAGGCTGCCGTCGGGCTGGGTGCCGACCAGCGCGCCTTCGCCACGCGCGTAGTAGTCGTCGATGACGAGCGTGCCCTGGCCGTCGCCGAGGGTGATGTGCAGGTCATCGCCGTCGCGCGCGGTGCGAATGTCGGGCAGGCCGTCAAGCTGGTAGTAGGCGCCGTTAATGGCTTCGATGTGCTGTTCACCCGCGCCGTTGAGCGGGTATTGGGCGATGGGGTTGCCGTTTGCGTCTTTGAGGGTGATGGTGTTCATGCGGTGTTCCTTGTTGGTAGGTGTTGCTGCCTTGCGGGGTTAGTGGATGAGAGCGGCGGCGCTGCGCTGGCTGATGAAGCCGTCCGGGGTTTGGCCGTTGGCCGCCTGCCAGGCGGCGAAGGCGCGGCGGGTGTTCGCGCCCATGACGCCATCGGTGCCTTTGGTGTCGTAGCCCTGCGCGGTGAGGTTCTGTTGCAGGCGCTGTACCTGGTCGCGCGTCAGCCCTTGTTCGTCGCGCGGCCAGCTGGCGCTGATGCCGCCTCCGCCGCTGATGCCGTCGGCAATGAGGCCGATGGCAAGGGCGTAGCTGTCGGCGTTGTTGTAAACCTTGATGGTTTTGAAGTTGGGGTAGGTGAGCAGTGCCGGGCCGCTCACGCCTGCGGGCAGCCACAGTCTGGCGGTGCCCGCCTCATTGGTCAGCGCCGCGCCGTCGGCCTGGCGCGCGCCCAGTTGTCCCCATTGTGCCGGGGCGAGGTTGTTTTCGATGTAGCGGTAGTCGAAGTCGGGGGCGAGGCGCACTTCGCGTCCCCAGCGCTGGCCGCGTTGCCAGCCGCTTTTGCCAAGGTAGTTGGCGGTCGATGCCAGCGCGTCTTCGATTTGCCACGGGTCTCGGCGACCATCGCCGTTGCCGTCGGTGCCGTACTGGAGGAAGGTGGTGGGGATGAATTGGGTGTGTCCCATGCCGCCTGCCCATGAGCCGCGCAGTTCGTCCCAGCGCACGTCGCCGCGCTCAATCAGTTGCAACAGCGCGATGAGCTGCTGTTCGGCGAAGTCGCGGCGGCGGCCTTCGTAGGCGAGGGTGGAGAGCGCTTGGATGAGGTCAATGTTGCCGGTGTTTTTGCCGTAGGCGCTTTCTATGCCCCAGATGGCGACGATGTAGGGCGCGCCGACGCCGGTTTGGTTTTCCAGTTGTTGCAACAGCGGGCGGTATTCGGCCAGTTTGGCGCGGCCTTGCTGGATGCGGTCAGCGGAGACGGCGCTGTCGAGGTACGCCCAGATCATTTTGTTTTGTTCGGGCTGTTTGCGGTCGGCGGAGACGACTTTTTCTTCGTAATGGGTGCGGGCGAGCAGTTGCCGGATGTCGTCGTCGCGGATGCCAGCCGCTGCGGCGCGCTGGGCAAAGGCCTGCTGCCAGGCGGCGAAGTTTGCCGGTTCTGTCGGTGGGGGAGGGGAGGGCGGTTCCGGTTGGGGTTGCGGCCGCGGCTCGATATTCGGCGCGGGTGCGGTGGTACAGGCGCTGAGGATGGTGGCAAGGGCGAGGGTGACAAGGTTGCGGTTCATGGTGGTGGTAATGGTTTGGCAAGGGTAGGGCGGTAGGATAGCGATTGCGGCGAAAGGCGGCAAGATGTTCGGTTGGTGCGGTTTTTGGTGTTCAAAAAAACGCTCCGGACGGGAGCGTTTTGGGTTATTCAGATTCCGCCTCATGTATGCGGAGCATGGCATGAGGCGGATGTGTTTGCGGATTTATTTTTGTCTGGAGCCGCTCATGATGCGTTGAACAAAGACAATGACGCAGGCGAGGAAGGCGACGAGGCCAATCCATTGTGCGGCAGTTCCCCAGTTGTCAAGTTTGATGGCAAGCGGGGCTTCAGAGCCGCCGCTGGTAACGGAGATGACGATGATGAAGGCGAGGATGACGCCAATCAGGCTCTCGCCGACAATCAGCCCGGCCGCAAAGAGGGTACCGATGCGTTCGGCGTTTTTCAGGCGCGGTTCGCTGTCGCTATAGCGTTTGCGGATGAAGTGGTTGGTGATGGCGGCGAGGAAGGCGCCGACAATCAGCGGCGGGGTAATCATCGGCGGCAGGTAGATGCCCATGCCGATAGCGAGCGGCGGTACCGCCAGGCGGCCGTCGGTCGCTTTCTTCAGCCAGAGGTTGAAGGCGATGGCGGCTGCGCCAATGCCCATGCCGGTGAAGATGTAGCCCCATTGCAAGTCGTGCGAGAAGATGCCTTTGGCGATGGTGGTCATGATGGTCGCCTGCGGTGCATTCATGGCGAGGCTTGCGTCCATGCCTTCGCGCGGCATGGCACCGGCAAAACCGTAGGACTGGTAGAGCAGTTCGAGTACCGGAGCGATGACGATTGCGCCAACGATAACGCCGATGATGAGCGAGACTTGTTGCCGCCACGGGGTGGCGCGCAGCAGGTAACCGGTTTTCAGGTCTTGCAGGTTGTCGTTGGAAATGCAGGCGGCGGCAATGATGGCGGTGCCGCAGAAAAGCGTCAGCGCCAGCAGGAATTGGCGGTTGCCTTCGTCGGCAAAGAGACCGCCCGCCTCGCCAATCATCAGCAATATCAGCGAGATGATGATGGTGGCAATGATACCGATGCCGGAAATGGGGCTGGAGGACGAGCCGATGAGACCCGCCATGTAACCGCAGGCGGCGGCGACGAGGAAGCCGATGAGGATGGTGAGCAGGGTGCAGACGACGACCAGCGTCCACGCCATACCGCTGCCGAGGCTGGCGTCGGCGACGAAGCGGTGGAAGCAAAAGACGAGGATGACGGCGGCGATGGCGATCCACAAGAGCATGCTCTGCGGCGAGAGGTTCAAGTCTTCGCGGTGCGCCGCCTGTTCACCCTTGCCGCTGAAGGCGGCGATGGAGAGCTTCATCCCTTCAACCATCGGTTTGAAGAGGGTGATGAGCGTCCAGAAGGCGGCGATGGCGATGGTGCCTGCGCCGATGAAGCGCACGTTATTCTTCCACAGCCCCATCGCATAACCCGCCATATCCGCATCCGGCGGCTGCGGCAGGGTGGCGCTCAGATAAGGAATGATGCCAAACCAGGTCAGCGCGAGGCCGATGAGAATGGCGATACCACCCGCGAGACCAACGAGATACCCCGCGCCGAGCAGGGCAAACGAAAAACCCATCGGCGCCTGGAAAATCGCCGCGCCGGATTTGAACCAATAACTGGCGCTGTCAGCGACAACCCGCAAGCCTTGCGTGCAAAGACTCATCACGCCCGCCAGCGCGCCGCCGGTGAGAATTTCCCTGACGCCGCTTGCGCCCTGCTGCGCGCCGCTGTTCTCAATATTCGGATCGTGGCAGCCGACTTTCAAAATCTCGGCGGCGGCGACCCCTTCCGGGTAGGGCAGATCGCTATGCACCACCATCGCCAGGCGCAGCGGCACAGTGAAAATCACACCGAGAATCCCGCCGGCGGTACACAGCAGTGTTGTCTGCCAGAACGGAAACCCGCTCCAATAGCCGACCATGAGCAGCCCCGGCAGGACGAAAATCACCGAAGAAATCGTCCCGGCGGCGGAGGCCTCGGTCTGCACCAGATTGTTCTCCAGAATATTGCTGCCGTGGGCGAACTTGAGCACGGCCATGGAAATCACCGCCGCCGGAATGGTCGAGGCAAACGTCAGCCCGACCTTGAGGCCAAGATAAACATTGGAAGCCGTAAAAACGACGGTAATCAAAGCACCCAGCACCATGCCGCGCAGCGTCAGCTCGCGGTAATTGGCAAATGGGTCGTGATACGAAGGCGATGACATATGAAAACTCCTGAAGATGAAGAAGGCTGGCATCTTGAAATTATGTTAATGGGAAGTCAAGAAAATCGGCGCGGTGAACTGTGGAAAAATACCGCTCCCCCGCCAACCACACGAGGACAAGCATGAAACTGAACACCCTGCTCATCGCCGCCGCCATCAGCCTGGGCGGCTGCGCCGACGTCGCCAACATGGCCGGTTACGACTCGCAAACGCTCAACCTCAAGGCAGCAGAAGGCTACCAGCAGGTGCTGAGCGAAGCGCGCAGCGAAAACGCGCTCGACACCCGCTCGCAGACGGCGCAACGGGTGCATAACGTCTTCAACCGCATGGTGCCAATAGCGAACGCCAACAACCGCACCGGCATACCCTTCCAGTGGGAAATGAACGTCATCCGCTCCGACGAACTCAATGCCTGGGCGATGCCGGGCGGCAAAATGGCGGTGTACAGCGGCCTCGTCGAAAAACTGCACCTGACCGACGACGAACTCGCCGCCGTCATCGGCCACGAAATGACCCACGCCTTGCGCGAACACAGCAAGGCGCAGGTGGGACAACAAGTATTGACGGCTATCGGTGTGGGCATTGGTGGCAGCATCCTCGCGCAAAACAGCAACATTGACCCCGATATGCTCAAAACGGGCAGCGCGCTGCTTTCCGAATACGGCATCAGCAACCCCTTCAGCCGCCAGCACGAAACCGAAGCGGACATTGGCGGGCTGATGCTGATGGCGCAGGCAGGCTACAACCCGCAGGCGGCGCTGTCCGTCTGGCAAAAAATGGAACAGGCGGGCAGTGGCGGTATGCCGTCCTTCCTCTCCACCCACCCCAGCGGTGCCGACCGCATCCAGGTATTACAACAACATATGCCGGAAGCGATGGCGCTCTACCAGCAAAGCGGCGGCCGCGCCCCCGCGCCGATGCCCGCAGCGCAGGCGAACCCGCTGCCGCAGGGAATACCGGTTGCGCAACCCGCTGCCGTCGCGCCGCAACCAAGCAACTGGGTACCGCAAAACCCTGGCGTGGGGATGCCCGTTGAGCAATGGATGCAGAAACCGGGCAAACGGCGACGCTAAGCGGTTTATAGCCATCCACCGAAAGCCTCATACGGTGTTGCGCCGCTTCGCCGTACAACCGCGTACTGCCTTCAGCGGCGCGCCTTGTCTGAAACTTTCGGTGGATGGCTATATATGAAAGGGGAAGGTAGCTATCTCGCGAACGAACCCATGACAGAAAAAACCGAAACCCACCCGCTGCCGCCCTTCGCCCCGGCCAATGCCCGACTGCTCATGCTCGGCAGTTTTCCGCCGCCGCGCGGGCGCTGGAAAATGGACTTCTACTATCCGAATATTCAGAACGATATGTGGCGCATCTTCGGCCTTGTTTTCTTCGATGACCGCGACCGCTTCGTTAGTGCCGACGGCAAAGGCTACCGCGAGGCGGACATTCGCGCCTTTCTCGCGGCAAAAGGCATCGCCATCAGCGACACCGCACGTCGCGTCCGCCGCCTGCAAGGCAATGCCGCCGACAAGGCGTTGCAAATCCTTGAGCCGCTTGACCTTGCCGCCTTGCTCGCCCGGCTGCCGCATTGTCGTGCCATCCTCACCACCGGTGAACTGGCAACCCGCACCCTGCTGACGCTGCTTCCCGCTGACAGCGCCGCCCCGGCCATCGGCGCGTCCGGACACGCGGACTTTTGCGGACGCACGCTGCGTCTTTACCGCCTGCCGTCTTCTTCCCGCGCCTATCCGCTGGCGCTTGGCAAAAAGGCGGCCAGTTACCGCCAATGTTTTGCCGACATCGGGCTGTTGCCATAAAAAAGCCGCCGAAACGGCGGCGTATTTTTTTAACTATTCCCCGTCTGCTGGCGCAGGGCGGCGGCGTCCAGCCGTAGCGGTTTGCCGTCCCGTGTTTGGATAATGGCGGTATCCGTTTGCAGCGCCAATTGGCGCGCGGCGCGGGCAGCGCGTTGCATCGCCGCCGCTGAGGCGCGCAGCTCGGCATTTTGTGCTTGGGCGATGTCGCCTGTGCAGCGATGATGGTTTTCGCCCCAGGCGAGCAGGGCAGGGCAGTCGGCGGTGTTTTCGTAAACTGCCCAGTGATTGACCGCAGCGCAGTAGGCGTCCAGGTTGGCCAGCCCGGTGGCGAAACGGCGGCGGATGGTCGCCTCCGGGATGTTATGCCCGCCCTGTTTGACCCGCTCGGCGACGCGCAGCACGGAATAGTCGGCGGCGGGCAGGCGGATGAAGTAGAGGCTGACCGCATAGCCCAGCTCCTGCCACGCCGGGATTTGCCGCAGGTAGCTTTGGCTGGAGAGCGTCGTCTCCAGCGCGAAGGATGCGCGGCGCTGCACGGCGGCGGCGATTTCTTCCAGCATCAGCCGCCCCGCCCTGACCGCTGCCGCATCGGGGTCAAACGGCGACAGCCCGGCAGCAATCAGATCGGCGTTGATGAAGTGCGGGCATTGCACTTCGGCAGGCAGAAAGGCGCGGGCGAAGGTGGTTTTGCCCGCACCGTTCGGCCCGGCGAGGATGAGAATTTTGGGCATGGCTTTGGCGCTGTGAACAGGAAGCGCCGTCATGCGCTTTTTTTCTGCCCGTCCGCAGGCAGCAGGAAAACGCCGGTCGGAGTGAGGTGGATATAGCCTTCTTCCTGTCCTTCGCGGAAGTCTTCCGGCTTGAGGTTTATCAGCAGTTCGTGGCCTTGCCAGTCGGCGATGATTTCCCAGTGGTTGCCCATGTACACCGCGTTCTGGATACGGCATTTTTGCGCCGCCTCGCCGCCCGCTTGCAGGGTAATCGCTTCGGGGCGGACGCCGACGAGGCAGTCGCCGTCTGCGAGTTCATATTGGGCAGCATCGGGCAGCTCAAAGCGGTAGCCGTTGGTGGCGACAGTATTGCCGCGCAGTTCGCCCTTGAAAATGCTGGATTCGCCCATGAAGTTGGCGAGGAAGAGCGAGTTCGGGTGCAGGTAGAGTTCGCGCGCGGGCGCTTTCTGCACGATGCGCCCCTTGTCCATGACGATGACCTGGTCGGAGACGGCGAACGCTTCGCTCTGGTCGTGGGTGACGTAAAGCGAGGTGATGCCAAGGCTTTGCTGCAATTCGCGGATTTTCTCGCGCATACTGCGGCGCAGGTTGGCATCGAGGTTGGAAAGCGGCTCGTCGAACAGCAACACTTTCGGCTTCAGCACCAGCGCACGGGCGAGGGCGACGCGCTGCTGTTGGCCGCCGGAGATTTGGTCAACGTAGCGTTCACCGAATCCGGCAAGGTCAACGAGCGCGAGGGCTTCTTCGACGCGGCGGCGGCGTTCGCCGTGCGGCACGTTGAGCATTTTCAGGCCGTAGCCGACGTTATCCGCGATGCTCATGTGCGGGAACAGCGCGTAGGACTGGAAGACGATGCAGATGTCGCGCTGCTGGATGGAGGCCTTGGTGACGTCTTCGCCGTCGATGAAAATCTGCCCGCTGGTCGGGCTTTCCAACCCGGCGACGAGGCGGAGGATGGTGGTTTTGCCGCAGCCGGAGGGGCCGAGCAGGGTGGTCATGGTGCCGCGCTCAATGGCGAGGTTGAGGTGGTCGATGACCACGGTTTTGCCGAAGGATTTGGTGACGTCTTTCAGGACGAGGAAGGCTTTTTCGTTCATGGTGTTTCCGGGATTCAGTGTTGGCGTGCTTTGGAGCGGGCGATGCGGGTGTCGCCGATAATCCAGTCAAAGAAGAGGATGATGCTCATCATGACGACGATGAGGATAGAGCCGTAGGCGATGGCGGTGCCGTATTCGCCGTCTTCGACGCGGTTCAGGATGTAGGCGGTGGCGACGCGCGTGTCGGCGGTGACGAGGAAGATAATCGCGCTGACGGTGGTCATCGCCTTGACGAAGCTGGTGACGAGCGCCGAGAGCAGCGCCGGTTTCAGCAGCGGCAGGATGATGTAGCGGATGGTTTTCAGCGAGCTGCCCTTGAGCGAGAGCGAGGCTTCATCGAGCGACTTGTCGAGCTGGCCGAGCCCGGCGATGGCGGCGCGCATCCCGACCGGCAGGTCGCGCATCACCATCGAGATGATGACGATGATGCCGGTGCCGGTGATATACAGCGGTGCGTCGTTGAAAGCGAGAATGTAGGACACGCCCGCTGCGGTGCCGGGAATGGCGAAGCAAAGCATAGTGAGAAATTCCAGCGTTTTCTTGCCGCGAAACTCCTTGCGCACCACGATATAGGCAATGAGCAAACCGAGCGCGGCGGTGAATACGGCAGCAATGCCCGCATAAATCAGGGTATTAATCAGCGAAGGCCAGGCACCGTCGCTAAAGCCCTGCCCGAAAAGAATCTGATAATTGCGCAGGGTCAGGTTGTAATCCACGCCCCAGTTCACGGTAAAGCTGCCATAGAAAATACTGCCGTACAGCAGCAAATTAAACAGCACCCAGAACGCGAGCAAGCCGCTAATCAGATTTTTCAGACCACGCGGTAATTCCTGCACCTCGCCGCGATACGATTTGCCGGAAACGGTAATGTATGAGCGGTTGCCAATCCACAGATATTGCACGATAAAAATGCCGAGCGAGAACAGCAATAGCAAGGTGCCGAGGGTACTCGCCGAGGCATAATCCAGTTGCGAGCCGGCGATATAAAAATAAATTTGCGTGGCGATGACGTCAAAACTGCCGCCCAATACCAGCGGATTACTGAAATCGGCAAGCGATTGCACGAATACCAGCAGGAAGGCATTGGCGAGTGCCGGACGCAGCAGCGGGAAAATAATCTGGAAGAAAGTCTGATAGCGGTTGGCGCGCAGCGTATAAGAGGCTTCCTCAATCGAAGGGTGAATGGATTTCAGCGCGCCGTCGAGAATCATAAAGGCGAGCGGGGTGAATGCCAGAATCTGTGCAATGGCAATCCCGTTGAAACCATAGAGCCAGTTGCTGTTGGCAAAACCGAGCCATTCGGTGAGATAACCGGAGCGGCCCAGCATCAGCGTTACCCCCAAGCCGACGACAAACGGCGGCGTCACAATCGGCAGAATGGAAAAAATCTTGCCGATAAAGGCGGTGCGGCGGGCAATGCGGGTGGTATAAAGCGCGAAAGCGAGGCCAAAAATGGTGGACATCAGCCCGACAAAACCGGAAAGCATCAGCGAATTGCCAATGACGCGCAGAATGTAACTCTGGCTGAGAATGCGCAAGACCTGTTGCGGATGAAAAGCGCCGTCCTCATAAAACATCGCAATAAAAATCGCGCCGGTCGGGAAGACAATAAACAGCGAAATCAGCAGAATAATGATGAGCAGCGAGGCAATAATAAACTTGTCGCCTTGCAATACCTTGAGACGGGCAAGCGCTAATGTTGCAATAGCGACCAAAGCACCGGCAAGACCGATTACCGCATAGCCGAGCGAAACGTGCGCCAGCTTGGCGCTGACGAGGGTAATGAAGGCAATGATAGCGGTCCAGACGAGTTCGCCTTTGGCACGCGCCGCTGGCGTCGAATTGAACAAAGGAAAAAGCAAAAATAGCAATACCGGTGCGAACCACAGCGCGCTTAAATTGAGCGAATGCCAGCCCATCGCGGCGAGGCGCTCATCCCAGGTAGATTCAACAATGCCGTAATCGAGGGCAAAGGCGGGCAGTAGTGCATAACAGAGCAGCGCGACCGCCACCCAGAAAGCGGACTGGTTCGTCCATCGCAAAAAGACTTTCATAAAAATATTCCGGCTGAAAATTTGAAGGGATGTCATCAATGACACTCCCGAAAACCAATCCTGAAAATCATCGCGGCAATGGTAAATATTTCCGCAACCGCCGCGCTCCCTCCCCCTGTGGGGACTGGAACAGCTCGTCCGAAGGACGAGAAAGTTGGGGTGGGGTTACTGGTGACACACACGGTGTCATTGCAAACTCACGTTTACATACACATCGAGCGCTCAAGTGTATGTAAATAATATGTGGGGTTTGTTGCTGACGCGATGTGTCTGCTGCCCCCACCCCTTCCCCTCCCCCACAGGGGGAGGGAGATCCAATGTTATTTCGCCAATTTGACCTCATCCACCCATTTCTTGATGATGCGCTTGCGCAAATCGCTCGCACCATATTTGTCAAAATCATAGTTAATCAAATTGACGGATTTGAAATCGAGTGAATACGGCGACATTTTCGCTTCGCTATTGGTCAGAATTTGGTGCGTTTCCCCTTTCTGCCATGACAATTCCTGCGCTTCTTTCGACAATGCCCAATCGACAAACAATTTTGCATTTTCAGGATTGCGCGCGCCTTTAATTACGCTCACTCCGCCGATTTCATAACCGGTGCCTTCGCAGGGCACGACCAGTTCCACCGGTGCGCCTTTTTCCCGCTCTAGCGAATGTTCATGCAAAAAGCCAATGCCGATGGATGCCTCGCCGCGTGCGGTATTGCGCGTTGCGGTATTGCCGGACTTGGTATATTGCGAGACGTTTTTGTTCAGTTCCTTCAGGTATTTGAAGGCTTCGTCTTCGCC
Source organism: Cardiobacterium sp. (assembly GCF_057314735.1). NCBI lineage: Bacteria > Pseudomonadati > Pseudomonadota > Gammaproteobacteria > Cardiobacteriales > Cardiobacteriaceae > Cardiobacterium > Cardiobacterium sp. The sequence goes on along the minus strand of NZ_DBHKZK010000065.1, from coordinate 20,858 downwards.
CCATAATTGAATGAATGTCGCAATCTGCGTGTAAGCGGTGCCGGAGCTTTGCGGGTCGGCGGCCTGAATTTCGTTTTTGTATTTCGGGTCAATCAAATCTTTCCAGCATTTGGGCACGGGCAAATTGAGTTTCGCCAGCCGCTCGGTATTGACGCCAAAGCCGAGAATGCCGAGATAAATGGCGGAGGAATAATTGCCCTTGCGTTTCGCCGGGTCTTTTAATGAATCGGGAATGTATTGCAGATTGGGTGATTTGTAGGGTTCAAGTAATCCCATTTCGCCCGCCTGTGAATGCGGGTCAAGCGTGCCGCCATACCAGACATCGCCTTGCGGATTGTCTTTTTCCGCATCAATTTTGGCGAGAATGCTGCCGGTGCCGCCACGGATAAAACTGGTCTTGATGCCGTATTTTTTTTCAAAGGCGAGGGTTTCCTGTTCGCACATGGTATTTTGCGCGCTGCAATAGACGACGAGGCGGCCTTCGGCAGCGGCGTGTGCAGCAAAAGAAGTGAGTCCTGCCAATACGGCGAGGGTTAATGCGGTGTGAGCGGATTTCATGGTTTTTCCTTATAGGCAATTGTAGTCATGTAGGGTGGGGCTTGCCCCACCATGAAATGATTTATGCGTGGCGGTGGGTCAAGACCCACCCTACAACTATCGGGCGGTTACGACGCAAGCGTCTAACCGCCCCTACATTCGCTTTTTCTTATTTGGCCAGTTTTACCGTTTCCACCCATTTGTCGATGAGGCGTTTGCGTTCGGCGGCAGAGCCGTATTTGGCAAAGTCGTAGTCAATCAGTTTCAGCTGTGCCGGGTCGGGCGTGTTCGGCGCCTGTTCGGCGGTGGTGTTGGTGAGGATTTGCAGCGATTCGCCGTGTTGCCACGCAGATTCCTGCCCTTCTTTGGACAGCGCCCAATCGACGAACAGCTTGGCGTTGTCGAGGTTGCGCGCGCCCTTGAGGATGCTGACGCCGCCCAGCTCATAGCCGGTGCCTTCGCACGGCACGACCAATTCCAGCGGTGCGCCCTTGTTTTTTTCCAGAGTGTAGTCGTGGAGGAAGCCGATGCCAATCGCCGTTTCGCCACGCGCGGCGTTGCGCGATGGCGTGACGCCGGATTTGGTGTATTGCGAGATGTTCGGGTGCAACTGTTTGAAATAGTTGAAGGCTTCGTCTTCGCCCCAAAGCTGGACGAAGGTGGCAAGCGCGGTGTAGGCGGTACCGGCGCTTTGCGGATCGGCAATTTGCACTTCGCCCTTGTATTCCGGCTTGGTCAGGTCTTTCCAGCATTTCGGCACGTCTTTGATGCCGAGTTTTTGCAGGCGCTCGGTGTTCACGCCAAAGCCGAGGATGCCCATATAAATGGCGGAGGTGGCGTTGCCCTTGACCTTGCCCGGATCGCGGAAACGCTCGGTGATTTGCTGCAGGTTGGGCGATTGGTAGGGCTCAAGCAGGCCGAGTTCACCGGCTTGTGATTGCGGGTCGAAGGTGCCGCCGTACCAGACGTCTGCCTGCGGGTTGTTTTTTTCCGCTTCAACCTTGGCGAAGGTGCTGCCGGAGCCGTTGCGGATGAAGGATGCCTTGACGTCGTATTTTTTTGAGAATTGCTGCACCGCGTTTTCGCACATGGCGTTGGTGGCGCTGCAATAGACGACGAGACGCCCGGCAGCGTTGGCGTGTACGGCCAAGAGAGAACCGGCGGCAACGGCGGCGGCCAGTTTGGTGAATTTCAACCATTTCATAGTTTTACTCCTGATTCTGAATGTTCTGCGCGCCGCAGTGCGAACACGCCGTGGTTGGGGAAGTGTGGATTTTGTGCGAAAAGCCACAGATTCCCACAACGTATGCACATTATAGGACGGCTATGGACGGATAAAAAGCACAAGTTTCAACAGAAATCGGACGAAATTTATACCGCTCTAACATTTGTGGATGGTGTGGATTTGGGGGCTGGTACCGGCCCGCAGAGGGCGGGAAGCGGATGGGCAATCCCTCGCGCCAAACGCCCCCACAGCGCATAATGGCGTCCCCCTTTTCAGGAGTTTTCCATGACCACGACCCACATCTATTGCCTGCTTTTCCCCGGCTACCAGACGCTTGATCTGATGGGGCCAGTGGAGTTGCTCTCGCGCCTGCCGGATGTGCGCCTGCATTTTGTCTCGCATAGCGGCGGGCTGATTGACAGCGCACAGGGCTTTGCCGTCGCCACCGACAAGCTGGACAGCCTGCGCTCCGGCAGCATCCTGCTCGTGCCGGGCGGCATGGCAACGCGCACGCTGGTCGCCGATGCCGCCTTCATCGCCGCGCTGGCGGACTGGGCGGCGCAAAGCGCCTGGTGTCTCACCGTCTGCACCGGCGCGGCGCTGCTGGCGGCGACCGGCCTGCTTGACGAACTGCCCGCCACTTCCAACAAGGCCGCCTTCGCCTGGGTGCGCGACACTTTCCCGCAGGTGCAATGGCAGGGCAAGGCGCGCTGGGTGCGGGCGAACCGCTTTTATACCGCCTCTGGCGTCTCGGCGGGGATGGACATGGCGCTCGGTTTTATCGCCGACCGCTACGGCAGCGCGCAGGCGGAAGCCATCGCCCATCGCTGTGAATATGTTTGGCAACGCGAGGCCGGTGCCGATCCGTTCGCGGTGGCATGAAAAAAGGGCTGCATTGCAGCCCTTTTGCTGTGCGCGGCTCAGCCGATTTTCATGAAGCGCTGGTAGGCGCTGTTGTCGGTTTCTTCGCTGTAGTCGTAGCCGATGGCGGCCAGGTGCGCTTCCAGTTGTGCCGGGTCGTCGCTCTGAATCCCTGCAAGGACGCGGCCATAGTCGCTGCCGTGGTTACGGTAGTGGAAGAGGCTGATGTTGTTTTTCGTACCGAGGGTTTGCAGGAAGTGCAGCAGCGCGCCGGGGCGTTCCGGGAAGCCGAAGCGGAAGATGCGCTCATCGGCCATCGCCGCGCTCGCGCCGCCAATCATGTAGCGCAGGTGGGATTTGGCGAGTTCGTTGTCGGTCAGGTTTTCGGTGTCGTAGCCGTGCGCGCGCAGTTTTTCGATGATGGCATCCAGCTGGGCGCGACCGCCGCTCAGTTCGACGCCGACGAAGATTTGCGCCCGCGCCGCGCTTTGGTAGCGGTAGCTGAATTCGGTGACGTTGTGCGTACCAAGCAGGGTGCAGAAGTTGAGGAAGGTGCCGGGGATTTCCGGGATGGTGACGGCGAGCAGGCCTTCGCGCTGTTCGCCGATTTCGGTGCGCTCGGCGACGTAGCGCAGGCGGTCGAAGTTCATGTTGGCGCCGGAGACGATGTTAATCAGCGTCAGGTTTTTCGCGCTTTGTTGCGCCGCCCATTTTTTGCTGCCGGCGGCGGCGACCGCGCCGGAGGGTTCGGCGATGGCGCGGGTGTCGTCAAAGAGGTCTTTCATCGCCGCGCAGATTTCGTCGGTGCTGACGGTGATGAAGTCATCGACGTGCTGTTTGATGAGTTCAAAGGTCAGCTCGCCCGGCATTTTCACCGCGACGCCGTCGGCGAAGATGCCGACCTGGTCGAGCGTCTGCCGCTTGCCGCCGCGCACCGCAGTGGTCATTGAGGCGGCGTCTTCCGGCTCAACGCCGATGACTTTGATGTCCGGCCGTAGTGCTTTCACCAGCACGGCGATGCCCGCGAGCAGGCCGCCACCGCCGCAGGGAACGAAAATGGCGTCAATGTGGTGCGGGTGCTGCGTCAGGATTTCCAGCGCGATGGTGCCTTGCCCGGCGATGACGTCCGGGTCGTCAAACGGGTGAATGTAGGTGTAGCCGTGCGCTTCTTGCAGTTCGCGCGCGTGCTGCGAGGCGGCGTCGTAGAAGTCGCCATGCAGGACAATTTCCACCTGCGCCCCGCCCAGACGGCGCACCGCGTCAATCTTGATTTGCGGCGTGGTGACGGGCATGACGATCACCGCGCGCATCCCCAAGCGGTTGGCAGAAAGGGCGACGCCTTGGGCGTGGTTGCCCGCAGAGGCGCAAATCACGCCGCGCGCGCGTTCGGCTTCGCTCAAGCGGTACATCTTGGTATAGGCGCCGCGCAGTTTGAAGGAAAACACCGGTTGCAGGTCTTCGCGCTTGCAGAGAACATTGTGTCCGATCCGGTCGGAGAGGCGCGGCATCGCGTCCAGCGGCGTCTTGGTCGCCACGTCATAAACCGGAGCGGTAAAAATTTTCTCGATATAATGCTGCATGCGTGAAATTCCTTAATAAAGAGGTAACAAATGGACCAAAACGCCCTGAAAATGCTGGCGGCCAAAGCGGCGCTGCATTATATCGAAGACGGCATTACATTGGGGGTCGGCAGCGGCTCGACGGTCAATTGCTTCATCGAGGCGCTTGGCGCGGCAAAAATGCAGTTCGCCGACATCGTCACCGCCTCGGACGAAAGCACGCGCCGCCTCGAAGCATTCGGCTACCGCGTCAGCGATTTGAACAGCGTCGGCCGCATTGACGTGTACGTCGATGGCTGCGACGAAATCAACCCGCACAAGGCGATGATCAAGGGCGGCGGCGCGGCACTGACCCGCGAAAAAATCGTCGCCGCCTGCTCGGCCAAATTCGTCTGCATCGTCGATGAAAGCAAACACGTTCCGGTGCTGGGGCGCTTCCCGCTGCCGGTGGAAGTCATCCCGATGGCGCGCAGCTTCGTCGCGCGCGAACTGGTCAAACTGGGCGGCGAACCGCGCTGGCGCGAAGACGTCGTCACCGACAACGGCAACTGGATTCTCGACGTGCATCACCTCGAAATCGCCGAACCGTACAAACTGGAAGAAGCGATTAACAACATCCCCGGCGTGGTCACCAACGGCATCTTCGCCCGGCAGGCGGCAGACGTGGTGATTACCGCCTACCAAAGCGGGCGGATTGGCACAAGCTGACCGCGCAGCAAAACCTCACACGGTGCGCCCCGGCGCACCATTTTTACATTCATGCTCCAGCACCGGACAGCCCGCCACACATCTGAACCATGCTCAGCTACCGCCACGCCTACCACGCCGGCAACCACGCCGACCTGCTCAAACACTACCTGCTCGCCCGCACCCTCGCCTATTACAACGAAAAACCCAAGCCTTACGACTACATCGACACCCACGCCGGCGCCGGATACTACGACCTGGGCGCCGCCCATGCCCAAAAAAACCGCGAATACCACAGCGGCATCGCCCGCCTGCACGCCGCCGCCGACCTGCCCGCACCGCTTGCCGCCTGGCGCGAACAAATGCGCGAATGGCAACCCGCGCCGGACGCCTACCCCGGCTCCGCCTGGATTGCCGCCTGCCTCCTGCCCGCTCCCGGCAAACTGCACCTCTTTGAGCTGCACCCGACAGACTACGCCGCGCTGGATGAAAACCTGCGCCCGCTGCGCCTCGGTCGCCGCCTGCGCCTCCAGCGCGCCGACGGCTTCGCCGGGCTGATAGCGCTGCTGCCGCCCGCGAGCCGCCGCGCCATCATCCTCATCGACCCGCCCTACGAACAAAAAAGCGACTACCAGACCACCCTCGCCACCCTCGCCGCCGCGCACAAACGCTTCGCCAGCGGCAGCTATCTCATTTGGTATCCCTGCCTGCCGCGCGCGGAAAGCCGCCAGTTCCCTGTTGAGCTCACGCGCCAGTTTGGCGACAACTACCTGCGCGCCGAGCTGCACATCCGCGCGGCAAGCGGCGCGCACGGGATGCACGGCAGCGGAATGTTCCTCATCAACCCGCCGTACACCCTGCCCGCCGAACTGGAAACCGTGCTGCCCGCGCTGCAAACCCTCTGCGGCGAAGACAGCGGCAGTCGCTTCGTGCTGGAAGCGCACATTCCCTGACCGGCCGCCACAAAAAAAGCGCCAAACAGGCGCTTTTTTCATGACTACACTCACCCGCCGCGCAGGCGCACACTAACCGGGGCAAACAGCGCCGGTTGCTGCCATTCCAGCAACTGCGAGCGATCCAGCTCCAGCATCGCCATCAGAGAAATCACCAGCCCGCCGCGCCCCTCGCCCGCATGACAGAATGACGCCAGCGACTGCCAGCCGTCATGGCGACGCAAACTCGCCTGCATCGCGTCCATCCGCTCGGTCAGCGAAAACTCCTCGCTCTCGACCTCATGCGCGCGGCGCAAATCATGCCGCAGCCACAACTTGCGCAACATCTCCGCCAGCTTCGCCGCATCCGCCGGCGGTTTCACCAGCGGTTGTGCCGCCGCGGGCGGCACGTGCGCCGACAGCGCCGTCCCGGCACCGACACGGGGTAACGCCGCCAGCGCCTCCGCCGCCTTGCCCGTCTGCACATAGCGCAACAACTGCTCCGCCAGCGCCGCACGCGGGTCGGGCGCCTCCTCCGTCTCCGCATCCGGCAGCGGTGGCCGTGGCAGGAGCATCCGCGCCTTAATCTCGGCCAGCGTCGCCGCCATCAACAAATACTCCGCCGCCAGCCCCATATCGAGCTGCTCCATCACCTCCAGATAAGCAAGATATTGCCCGGTAATCAGCGCCACCGGAATATCCAGCACATCAAAATGCTGCTTGCGGATCAAATAAACCAGCACATCCAGCGGCCCGGAAAACGTCTCCAACAATACCCTGAGCGCATCCGGCGGAATAAACAAATCCTTCGGCAACTGCGCCACCGGCTCGCCAAAAACCAATACCTGCTGTTCCATCCATTCATCCTGCGAAAAAGGCGCGCATTATACGCGCGCCCGCTGCCTTCAGGCGGTTTTGTCCGCCCTGTTTTTTAATGGGACGGGCATTCGCTCTGCCGCTCGGCCATTAGCCGGTCAATATCGGCAAAGGCATTTTCCAGACGCTCAATATGATAAATGCCGTAGAGATCGAAAATGAAACGGGTCAGGTTCAGTTTGTCCCATTGCTCCAGCACCCGATTGGCCGTGGTATCTTTCGCTTCGGCATAGCGCTCTATCAGATAAATGAAGAATTGCATTTCTTGGGAAAGCGTGGCTGTCGTCATTTCAGTATTCCGCGCGGATGTAAAGAGAATTGGCAGGGTCGCCGGTAATCTGCTCGCATTCCCACATATCAAAAACAATCAGCGGGCTGCCTTTGTCAAAGGCCAGCTCCGCATCGGCAAGCATTTGATAGGTTTTTGACTGGATGAACCTTCTGAAGGCCTCCTGTTCGGGCAGTCCGTATTTGGCGATGATTTCGCTGATAACGGCACGGTCAAAGTAATCGAGCGTCCTCGCGCTTACCTTGTTCATAAAATTTCACTCCCGTCAAATTCAAGAAATGCCAGGGCGTCAGGGGTGAGAAAAGCATATTGGTCGGTCAATCGCTGTGGCAATAACCGCCGGATGGCTTCTTCCCGGGTATATCTGCCGTCGATATAGTCATCAATAACCGGCAGGGTGGCATCATTGGCAACCGGGCCGACAATCAAATCATAAGCGGCAACGGGCAGGGCACAGCGGTTGGCAACGACAAATTCGAGCCAGTCTTCGCCCGCTTCATGGAAATGTTTGACGCGCAGTCGGGAATTCTACGCCGTATTAAAAAGATAGCGGTTGAGTATGGCTTGTGCTGTGCCGCGACGGCGGGCGACCAGCCTTGCCCAGCGTATCGCCTGCTCCTGATCGCTGGTTAAATAGAATCCTGCGCCGAAATCCAGCGCGCGCAAACGCGGCAGGATTTCGGGCTGGCGCACTTCGGCATTGCTGCCGTGATAGAGGGATATTTTCATGTTTTTCATGAGGAGCAGTTGGAAAATCAGGCAAATATTCTTTTCAGATCTTTCAGTTTATGCTGTTCATACACTGCAAGCGGAGCCTATTTTAGAGATTTTGCGACGGGCGGGAAAGGTGCGAGTCGTCGCCAGAGCTGACAGAAATTGCGTAAAATATCGCGCCTGCCATTTTTCTGAAACATAAAACATATGACCGTATCTTCCCTTTCATTGCATGAGCGTCGCCTCGCCGTACTCAATGCGCTGGTTGCCCACCATGGCGCCCAACACTGGTGGGAGCATGAAAACCGCCTGCTTGACTGGGTTGCGACCATCCTTATCCAGCAAACCACCCAGGCGAATGCGGAAAAGGCGCTGGCGAATCTGGAAGCCCGGCTGAATGCGCCGTGGTTGCATCAGGTAGCGTTATCCGAACTGGAAATGTTGATTCGTCCGGCCGGTTTTTACCGGCAAAAGGCGCGCTATCTGAAAAACCTGATGGTATGGTTCGCGCGTCTGGATTTCAATCTGGCTGCCTGCGATGGTATTCCCGATGATGAATTGCGACGCGAATTGCTCGCCATCAAGGGTATTGGTGCGGAAACCGCCGATTCAATGCTGCTCTATATTTTCAACCGTAAAGTCTTTATTGCCGATCAATATGCGCTGCGCCTGTTTCGGCGGCTGGATTTGGGCAATTTCGGCAATTATGAAGCGATGCGCCGTGAATGCCAGTCTTTAACGGAGCACGCCCCGCTGGCACAATGCAAGGAATGGCACGCCTGTATTGATGTTCATGGCAAGGCATTCCGCCTGCAGAAAGATTTTGACGAATCTTTTTTGTTAGCAATTTAGGGGCGGTTTACTATTTGTTTTGGATGCAGTCGCTGACGTGGATGGTTTGCTGCCCCTACCCCCGCTGCGCAGCACTACTGTCGGCACTTTGCATCAGGCTTTGCGCGAAGGTGATGAAGGGTGTGATGTTTTTTTACGCAAGGGAGCCTGCAACCCTTTTTGTGGGCACCCGGTTTTATTCCGGACAGTAGTGCTGCGGGGGATGGGGCGGGGTTAGCTTGCATACCTCGAAGTTGATGCAGCGACCTTTCCATTTACATAAACTAACCTCGCTATCCTGTATGTATAGTATGTATAGTGATACTCACAAAGTTCTGTACAAGGCTCGCCGCCGAAGACAGTATTAGTACGGCGAAGCGGTGCAATGCTGTATAGGGCTTTGTGAGGATGGCTATAAACCGAATTCCCCCACCCTACACGCCTCCCGCTGACAACCACCAACAAGGAACTCCCATGACAGACATCACCATCCGCACCGCCCGTGCTGATGAAGCCGCGACCCTCGCCGCCATCGAAGCCGCCGGGTTCCCGCCCGCCGAGGCGGCCAGCCCCGAAAGCATCAGTGCCCGCCTGCGCGTCTTCCCCGAACAATTCTTCGTCGCTGAAGCGGACGGCAAGGCCGTCGGCTTCATCAACGGCTGCATCTCCGACGTCCCTGACCTGCCCGACGCCTACTACCACGACGCCACCCTGCACCAGCCCAATGGCGCCTACGCCGCCGTCTTCGGCCTCGTCGTCCTGCCCGCATACCGCGGCCAGGGCATCGCCGGCAAACTGCTGCAACACTACCTTGCCACCATGCGCGCACGCGGCAGACGCGGCGTCATCCTCACCTGCAAGGAGCACCTCATCCCGTGGTATGAAAGCCACGGCTTCACCAACCACGGCGTTGCCAACTCCGAACACGGCGGCGCGACCTGGTACGACATGAAAGCGATTTGGGATGACGCCCCGTGAACCACCGCCGCGATTTCCCCTCCCGGCGGGATAACCCGCATTCCCCGCTACCACAATCCCCCCTCCCCCTGTGGGGAGGGGTTAGTTCGCATAGCCCGTATTCATGCAGCAACCCTTCCATTTACATACACCAACCCCGCTATCCTGAATGTATAGTGGAATAAACTTGAAATAACCCAAATTCAAGCTCTGTGTAGTGAAAGGAAGCAAGGTAAGCCGCTGATATGCTCCCTCTCCCTGTAGGACAAGCATTGCTCGCGTAGCGAGAGAGGGCTGGGGTGAGGGCAGCAAACAATTGAAAAACTGAAATTTTAATTCATCAACAATATCGCTTACCCCCACCCCGCCCCTCCCCAGGGTCCCATTCAAAATGCGGACGCATTTTGAATGGATGCCCGCCCGCTGCAGGCTTCGCCCTGCGGGGGAGGGAGATTCTCAGGCTGTTTCTGTTATAAACCGGATTTCCCGCCGCAGCCTTTGACCGCCTGCCACAAAGCCATCATCCAACACCCGAAAAACCATGAACCTCAAAACCCTCCTCGGCGCACTGCTTGCCGACGACACCCGCTTGCAACACTTCATCCACACCCACCCACAGCTCGCCGCTGCGCTGGAACAAGCCCTGCAGGACGATAGCGTCCCCGATGGCGCCCCTGTGGATGACGAAGATGAAATCGTCTTCGTCCCTTTCCTCAGCGAAGCCGAAATTCGCGCGCAATTTGGCACTAGCGGTGGCGACATCCGCGGCTACGATTACGACCCGGACGGGCGCGGTATTCACCCGCTGGCAGAACGCGAAGGCGATGAAATCGTCTGCATCCCGGTGCTGACACCGGAACAGCGCGACGCATTACTCAAAAAACTGGACAGCGTCGACAAAGCGGATACTCCCCCGCCAAGCGACACCGCTTTCTCCGATAACGAAGCAGAAACCGCCGCCATCCCGCCTGCCGCCACCAGCGACAGCACTCCTGTTACAGAAAAACCACTTGAATCGCCTGCCGTCACGGCAACTGCCCCTACCGCCAGCCACGGCGCGCCAAGCGACGGCATTGCCTTCTTCGACAGCGAAGAAACCCGCATTGCCACCCCTCCTGCCCCCGCCAGCGAAACCCCGCAACCGCAAACAGCCGCAGAAAACACCACCGAACCACCTACTGACAACCCCGAACCCGCCATGCCCCTCCCGTCGCACACCCCCACACCCGCCCCGGCACAACCGCCGCGCATCAGCCTCTCGCCGCTGCCGCCCGCCAACGAAGGCCAGCACTACGAACGCGAGCTGTCGCCCGACGCGCCCGTTCTCAACATCGCCTTCGCACAAGAATGTGGTCTCGCCTGGGACGGCGAGACACGCCGCATCCACGGCACGCCCACCACCAGCGGCGACATCATGCTTACCATCACCATCAGCCACGACGGCAAACAGCACGACATCATCCAACCGCTGCACATCAACCCCGACCCGAAAAGCCTGTGGCAAGACAAACCCTCCGACCAAAGTGCCCCCTTCGCCAAGCCAGACAGCATTGAGACCCTGCAAGACACGCCACGGGGGCGCCTGCTTGCCGCGCGCGTGCGTGGCCGCTCCCATGCCCACGTTGGCAGCTACTGCGACGACGACTACCGCCTCGCCAGCCACGACGCCAGCGGCGTCCACCTGCTCATCGTCGCCGACGGTGCGGGCAGCGCCAGCCATGCGCGCTACGGCTCACAACTGGCGGTAAATGCCGCCGCCGACATCATCCTCGCCCTGCTCGACGACCCCGGCAAACCGCACCACAAACTGGCGCACGCCGACAGCGCCACCCGCAAACAAATCGCCGACAACCTCATCGCCAACGCCCTGCACGCCGCCGTCAGCGCGCACAAAACCGCCGCCCAGCAGGCGGGCATCGCCGAAAAAGCGCTCTCCTGCACCCTGCTCATCGCCCTCACCCTGCCACTTGCAGGCGGCGGCTGGTACAGTGCGGGCTACCAGGTCGGCGACGGCGCGGCCGCCTTGTGGCATCCCGAAAACGGCGCGCTGCACCTGCTCGGTGTCGCCGACAGCGGTGCTTACTCCGGTGAAACCCAATTCCTCACCGCCGCCCAACTCCAGCCGGATGACATCCAGCGCCGCATCCGCACCATCGAAACCGCAGCCGCGCCGACCGTCATCCTGATGACCGACGGCGTCTCCGACCCCAAATTTGAAACCGACGCGGCACTCGAAAACCCGCAGCGCTGGCAGGCACTCTGGGACGAGCTGCAAGCGCCGCTTGCCGCCGCAGAGCCCAAAGCGGCGCTGCATGACTGGCTCGGCTTCTGGTCGCGCGGCAACCACGACGACCGCACCATCGCCTTCTTCCTGCCCGCCGCCGGCGAGACACAAACATGAACAGCGCTCCCATGCTTACCCTGCGCAAACCCACCGCCGCCGATAGCGCTGCCATCGAAGACTACCGCCGCGCCGTGCATGACGCCGGCCTGCCCCTACACGGCGCGACGCTTGACCTCTTCCCCGATGTCGCCAGTTGGCTCGCCTTTCATGAAGCACCCGCTGGCACACTATTGCCAAACGGTGTCGCCAAAGTCGCCGACAGCACCTGGCTCGGCTGGGACGACGAACACCTAGTTGGCATCATCAACCTCCGCCACGAACTCAACGACTTCCTGCGCCATTATGGCGGCCACATCGGCTACTCCGTCCACCCTGCCTGCTGGAACCGCAGCTACGCCACACAAATGCTCGCCCTTGCCCTGCGCAAAAGCGACGCCCTCGGCCTGCGCGAATTGCTGCTCACCTGTAGCCCGGACAACCTGGCATCTAGGCGCGTTATCGAAAAAAACGGCGGCGTGCTGGAACGCATCGGCGCATACCGTGGCGAGCGCATCTGCTCACCGGATAACACGCTGAAAACGGCTTGCCATCTGCCCTAAATACACGCAAAAGAGGACAACCACCATGCGCAAAAAACTATTAATGCTCGCCGCTACCGTTATGACAACGCTGCTATTGACGGGGTGCATGATTACTTCAGCGCTTATTGGCGAAGGTAAGCAGATCCATGAAGAAATAGAAAATGATGAAATCATTGCCTTTGCCGAAGTTGCCAAAGAGTTGCCAACCGTCCAAAAAGGCAGCCTGATTATGCAGGGTAAAAAATACTGGTTCATCATTAGGTCAGTGCCAAAATCTAACCAGGAAAATATAGAAATATTGCACAAAGTGCTAACAGAACCCTGGAAAGAACAATTTCAATTTACCGATGAATCTGGCTTGATAACCAAAGATTATTTGGAACTTCAATTGCCCTACAATGTTGCACGAGTTGGTAGTGATAGTCCTTTTGAAATTTCACTTTGCCTGCGCTATTACACCGTTAGCGACAACGAAAAAACACGGTTAAAAGAGATGGGATTTACCGTACTGCCAGATAGCAAAGCATGGCATCGCTGTTTTGAAATGGATGGTGGTTTATATAAGAGTCCGCAAGAAAATATACCGCAGCAGCAATTAAGAAGAGTGCTGCCCGTAAAAATAATAGCCGAACTCACAGAAGACCCAAAAATGACACCTATCAAAGCGGTAGCATTGCCATTTGCGATGGCGGCAGACGTGGTTATTACCATCCCGGTTATGACAGTTTTTCTAATTACGCACCCTATAAATAAAAACTGGTAAAGAAAGAATAATTCGATAAAAATCGGCAAGTCATATTATTTAAAAATAAAAAAGGAACCCCATGCCCTACCGCAACCTCACCGAGCTGCAAACCGCCTGCCGGCAAAAACAAAAGCTCAAATACCTGTTCTTCTGGGGACACACCCCGGTGCGCGCGGGCGAAGTGGATAAAGCCGTGCTGAGCCAATGGTATCCGGCGCCCTTTACCCTGGACGGCGTGCGCTATGCCACCGCCGAACACTACATGATGGCGCAAAAAGCCGCGCGCTTTGCCGACCGCGTTGCCTTTGCCACCATCATCGCCAGCGACTCGCCCGGCAAGGCAAAAGCGCTGGGGCGGGCAGTGGCAAACTTCGATGATGCCACCTGGCAGGCGGCGCGCTTTGACATCGTCTGCGCCGGCAACCTCGGCAAATTCAGCCAAAATCCGGCGCTGCAAACCTTCCTGCTCAACACCGGCGACAAAATCCTCGTCGAAGCCAGCCCGCAAGACCGCATCTGGGGCATCGGCCTGGCAGCCAGCGACCCGCGCGCTGCCGCCCCGCTGCAATGGCTGGGCGAAAACCTGCTCGGCTTCGCGCTGATGCAGGTACGCGCGCAACTGCGTGGCAACAGCTCACGATGAACATCACCCTGACATGGCGCTCTCATTTACATACACCTTAGTCGCTACCCTGTATGTAAACCATTCACCCAGCAATTGCCATGAACACACCAATCCTGATTCTTGCCGCCATCGCCACTTGCGCCGTTCTCTACCCGCTGCACCGCTGGCTTGCTCGCCGCAGCCGCACGACCCTCGACGCTATCGACTACTTCGTCTCGCCCCTTCTGGTCTATGGCGGGCTGACGCTCGCGGTTTACCGCGACCATTTCGGCTGGCTTGGTGGCGGCATGGCGCTTTCCTTTGCCGTTCATTGCTATTTCCGCTGGCTAAAATCAGCCGCCCGCAACCCCTAACCGCATCCAACCCTCTGAACAAAAAACCATGAGCCAAAACATCATCACCCTCACCGCCAGCAACGGCGAAACCGTCCGCTTCGTCGATGAAGTCAAAGCGCAGGGCGGCATGAAAGACGTCAAATTCTCGCCCGACCGCGACTACGTCGTCGCCTTCTTCCGCGAAAAAGCCGACCCGGCGACGCGCGAACGCCTGGAAATGATCACCGGCCAATATCGCGAACGTATCTTCAACCAGGAAGGCGGCGAATACCTGAAAAACCTCTACTGCTGGCCGACCGCCGTCGTTGAGCACGAAGGCCGCCTCGGCGTCGTCGTCCCCTTCTACCGCAGCTGCTTCTTCTTTGAATACGGCAGCCGCAACAACGATATGCTCAACATCAAGGGCAAGGACAAGGACGGCAAATGGTTCGCCAGCGCCAACAACCGCAACAAATTCCTCGACCCGCGCGAGCTGGGCGACTGGATGCGCCACCTCAAAGTCTGCATCATGCTCGCCCGCGCGGTGCGGCGGATGCACATGGCAGGCCTATCGCACAGCGATCTGGGTTACAAAAACTGCCTGATTGACCCCACCACCGGCCAGGCCTGCCTGATAGACATCGACGGTCTCGTCGTCCCCGGCAAGCACCCGCCGACCGTCGTCGGCACGCCGGACTTCATCGCCCCCGAAGTCGTTGCCACCGCGCACCTCGACCGCAACGACCCCAAGCGCAAACTGCCGTCGCGCACCACTGATCTGCACGCGCTCGCCGTGCTCATCTATATGTACCTGCTCTACCGCCATCCGTTGCGCGGCGACAAAATCCACGACCCCAACGACAGCCAGCGCGACGAAGAACTGAGCATGGGCAGCCAGGCGCTCTTTGTCGAGCACCCCAAAGACGCGAGTAACCGCATCAAAGTGGCGCAACTCAAACCGAGCGAACTGCCGTGGAAAGACACCGCGAAAACGCCCTACACCCTCTGCGGCCCCTACATCAGCCGCCTCTTTGAACGCGCCTTCATCGAAGGACTGCACAACCCGCAGGCGCGGCCGACCGCCGACGAATGGGAACACGCGCTGGTGAAAACCGTGGATTTGCTCCAGCCCTGCGAAAACCCGCAGTGCGAGCAAAAATGGTACGCCTTCGACAACAGCAAAAACCCGCGCTGCCCCTTCTGCGGCACGCCACACCACGGCAAACTGCCGGTGCTGAACCTCTACTCGCAGGCGCCCGGCGGCAGCTACCGCCCGGACAACCACCGCATCATGGTCTATAGCGGCCAGTCGCTGTTCAAATGGCACGCTGACAACCGCGTCTTCCCTAACGAAAAACTGACTGCGGCAGACGCCAAACGGGTCGGCTACTTCGTCCAGCACAACGGCGACTGGTGGCTGGTGAACGAACGCCTGCCGGAAATGTACGACGCCGTCGGCAAGACGGCCATCCCGCCCGGCGGCAAAATCAAACTGGTGGAAGGCGCGCAAATCCTCCTGCAAAAAGGCGTGGGCGGACGGCTGCTGATGGTGCAAATGGCGGGGGCGTAAACAGGATTTTTCAGACAGGAAGGAGATAAAAAAAACGCCGCTTGATGCGGCGTTTTTTGCGTCATCGCTCGGATGGTGCGCCGAGGCGCACCCTATGGCGGATGCTGTGCGTAGCGTGTATGGCGGCGTAGCCGACACGCACGCGGGAAAGGCTGGAACCGCGTGCGTGCCTGCGGCACACACCCTACGCACGGAACCCGCCCGCTGCGGGCTTCGCCCTGCAGGGGAGAGATTTTGAACCGCTGCTCAGCGTTTCCAGAAACGCAGCCGCTTGATGCGGCGGATGAAGGAGAGCAGTTCGGCGCGTTCGTGCTGTGCCTGTTCTGCCCGTGCCTGCGCCTGTTGTTGCGCCTGTTCCGCCGCTGCCCGTGCCGCTGCCGCCGCTTCGCGTTCCAGGGCGAGTTCGCGGGTGAGCTGGTGCAGTTGTTCTTGCAGTGCGTCCTGTTTGTGCAGGCATTCGTGCAGCAGCTGGCGCAGCTCGCCCCGCGTGTCTTCGAGGTGGCCGTGCAGTCCGGCGACGTGGTCGTCGGTGTGGCGCATATGGAGGCCGTTTTGCAATGCCAGGCCGAACAGGTGCGGCGCGGTGCGCAGGGTGTCGCGCATGGCCTCGTCGCGCAGGCGGCGGTCGTAAATCCAGTGGGCATGGGCGAGGTCGTGCATGGAATTGCCCCAGTCACCGGCGACGCCGTGGCGGTGATGCCAATAGGCGAGCGGCGTGCCTTCGATGAGGCCGAAGGTTTTTTGCCGGGTCAGGCGCAGGTGCAGGTCCCAGTCTTCGACGACGGGCAGGGCGGCGTTGTAACCGCCTGCGGCGCGGATGTCCGCCGTGCGGTAGAGGCAGCCGATGGGTACGGCGCGGTTGATGACCAGCAGCTCCAGCAGCGACAGGTCGTGAATGCCGGGTTGCAGCGGCTCGCGCCGGCATTCGCGCCAGCCGCCGTTGCCATCGGCTTCTTCGTGGATGATTTCGGTGCGCACCGCGACGGCAGCGGCTTGCGGATGCGCGTCGAGCCAGGCGGTGGTGCGCGCGAGGAAGTCGGGGTGCCAGGTGTCATCGTCATCGTGCAGGGCGAGGTATTCGCCGGTGGCGGCGTCCAGTCCCTGTTGCGCGCTGCCGCTGCGGCCAAGGTTCTGCGGCAGATGAATGGCGCGGGTTTTGTCGCGCAGGGCGGCGGGCTGGGCGGCCAGCAGCGCGTCTATCCCGGCGGCGTCGCCACCATCGTTGATGATGTGCGCCTGCCAGTCGGTGCAGGTTTGCGCGGCGATGTCGGCGAGGGCACGGGCGAGGAAGGGCAGGCGGTCTTTGCTGCGGATGATGATGGAGACTTTGGGCATGGTGGTTGTCCTGGTGTGATGACCGGTGGCAAAGGCTAATTTCCGGTTTTTTGTATCGTGCGCAGCCGCAGCCACAAGCCGCTGGCACACAGGAGCAGCAGCACGGCATCGGTGAAGCGAATGGTCCACAGCACGCTGATGTCGGTCAGGCGTCCCCAGGAGCCGGTGGCAAAGGCGGTGGCGGGCTGGAGCAGTTGCCACAGCAGCACTGTCAGCACGCCGAGGGCGACGACGCCCAGCCAGAAGCAGATTTTTTGCCCGCCGCCGCAGGGCGAACGGTGCGGGAAGTGTCGCGCCATCAGCCATTGGTATGCGGCGAGCAGCATCAGTCCGCCGATGCTGAGGACGTGCTGCACCCATTGGTATAGCGGCAATGCGCCAGCGGGTTGTTGTAGTCGTGGCAGGTGCTGGACAAACCAGCCGTTCGGGTGGGTAAAACCGTCCAGCACGATATGCGTCGCCGCGCCGAGGGCGGCGGAGAGGGCGAATACCACCACCGTCTGCCAGCGCCGCGAAAAGTGGGCAGGCGGCGGGTAGGCGGCGTTCAGGCAATCAGGCAGGTAGCGGCGCAGGCAGGGCGAGAGCAATGCGAGCGAGAGCAGGTAAACCAGCGCGGTGAGCGGCACGTCGTAATACAGCACCGACGGCCAGCTATGGCCGCCGGGGTAGGGGCGACCGTGGAGGTAATAGGGGAAATCGGGCGACATCGCGCCGATGACCAGCGCGGGGAAATGCAGCAACCGGTAGCGGTGCAGCGGCAGGACGATAAACGGGTGGGACAGGGTGAAGGGCATGGGGACTCCGTTTGCAATCAGCGCGCGCGGCGCAGCCAGTCGGGCTGGAAGATGCACATCCGCGTGACGTCGCGGTAGCTGCCATTGACGAAAAATTCGTGGCGCAGCACGCCTTCCGCCTGAAAGCCGAGTTTTTCGTACACATGGCGGGCGCTCGTGTTTTCGACATCGACGATGAGGTAAATCTTGTACAGGTTCAGCGTGCTGAAGCCGTATTCCATCGCCAGCGCGGTGGCGCGGGTGGCGATACCGCGTCCCTGGTGATCGGGGGCGACGATAATCTGAAATTCGGCGCGGCGGTGGACGTGGTCGATTTCGACCAGCTCGACCAACCCCGCCTTGTCGGCATCGGCCTCGATGACGAAGCGGCGCTCGCGCTGGTCGTGGATGTGTTCGTCGTAAAGGTGGGTCAGCTCGGTGAAGGTCTCGTACGGCTCCTCAAACCAGTAGCGCATGACGTTAGCGTTGTTATCCAGCTGGTGGACAAAGGTGAGGTCTTCGCGCTCAAGCGGGCGCAGGCGGATGGCGGTGTGCGGGTTCATTTGCGGCGTGGGTGGTGGTTGGGAGCGTCATTATAGGGCGGTGGCGCGGTAGCGGTTGAGGTCAAGCTGCTGCGGGAACAGCGCCTTGATCGCCGGTTGGTGGCTGATGGCGAGGCAGAGGCTGTCGGGCAGGGCGGCTTGCAGGGTGCGGATGAGGGTACTGGCGGCGGCGTCGTCCAACTGGTTGGTCGCCTCGTCCAGATAGAGGATTTGCGGGCGGGTGATAAGGGCGCGGGCGAGGCTCAAGCGCTGTTGTTCGCCGCCGGAGAGGCGGTTGCCCCAGGCGTCTTCGCGGTCAAGTTCGCCGGCGAGCCGGGTGAGGCCGACTTGTTCGAGGGCGCGGATGAGGGTGGCGTCGTCAATGCCGTCGCGCGCCGGGTAGCAGAGGTTGGCGCGCAGGGTGTCGTGTGGCAGGTAGGGGCGTTGCGGGAGGCTTAAGATGGGAGCGCTATTGGGCGGCGAGGTATGTGAATCAGAGTACATTTGCAATCCGGTTATGGCATCTAGTTGGTTTACCCCCTCCCCAACCCTCCCCCGCTGCGGGCTACGCCCTGCGAGGGAGGGGGCAGCTCCGTTCGCGGGCAAGTAATACCGCCCCCGGTAATACGGCCAGATGCCCGCCAGCGTCCGCAGCAGCGTGGTTTTGCCGATGCCGCTCGCGCCGTCGAGCAGCAGCCAGCCGGGCGCGCGGGCGTTGAGCTTAAGCCCGCTGATGAGCGCCCTACCGTCGGCGGTGGCAAGGCTCAGGTTTTCCGCGCGCAGCGTGTCGCCGCTGCTTTCGGGTGCTTTGGTCGCGGGCAGTTGTTCGAGCGCTTCCTGGAAGCGGGCGAGGCGCTCCACTACCGCCGCCCAGACGATGAGTTGTTTATAGACGTCGAGGAACCAACCGAAGCCGTCCTGCACGCGGGCGAAGGCGGCGCGGGTCTGCATGATGTCGCCGAAGCTGAGTTTTTTCGCGAGATACATCGGCAGGGTGGCGAAGATGGGGATGAAGATGCTGATGCGGACGTAGCTGGCGTAAAACATCCCGAACCAGTATTCGCGGTCGATAAGCGCGCGCCAGTTGTTTTTGATTTGGGCAAAGCGCTGCGTCAGCCGCGCCTGTTCAGCGGGTGCGCCCCGGTAGAGGGCGATTTGTTCGCTGTGGTCGCGGATGCGCAACAGGGTCGCGCGGTAGTCCGCCTCAAAATGTTGGCGCTCGACGTTCAGCGTTTGCAGTTTGTTGCCGACGAGGTGCCCCAGCCAGGTGGTGAGTGCCGAGTAGGCGAGCGCAATCCAGATGAGGTAGCCGTGGATGGTGAATTCGTACCCGCCGAGGGTGAGGGTCTGCTCGCCGGAGAGTTCGTAGAGGATGGTGAGGTAGGTGGCGAGGGTGACGCTTTTTGAGATGAAGGAGCGCAGCAGTTCCAGGCTTTTTTCGGCGAGCAGGGCGATGTCTTCGGCGATGCGCTGGTCGGGGTTGTCCGGCTCGCCAGAGAGTTGCAGGCGGTAGTGTTTGTGATCAGCCAGCCAGTCGCGCTGGAACTGCTCGCTCATCTGCTCGCGCCAGTGGATGATGAGGCGCTTGCGCAGCCATTCGCCCGCGTTCGCCCAGGCGACGACGAGGCCGAGATAGCCGAGGTATTCGACGACCAGCGCGGGCAGGATGCTGCCGTTCATGTCGTGCAGGGCGTCGTAGAAGCGCTTGTCCCAGCGCACGATCCAGACACCGATGAGGATGAGGATGAGGGTGCAGGCGGTGTCGGCGGCGAGCAGCGCCCAGGCAGTGCGGTTGTGGCGGGTGAACCAGTACGGGGCGATGAGGCGGAGGAAGCGGCGCAGGGTTTTCATGGCTGTGTTTTTCGGGGTGGGTGTGGTGGTTTTGATGTAAGTGTATGTAAATGGTTCCCGTAGGGGCGGTTAGCGCAGCGTAACCGCCCGTGTCGTGGCGGGCTGCGCTTCGCTGCGGGTTTCGGCGGCGGTTACAGCGCCTGCGCCGACCAGCCCGTCCGCAGAACTTGTAGGGTGGGGCTTGCCCCACCGCCGGGACAACAATGGCGGCAGTTTACATACAGGGTAGCGGGGTTGGTGTATGTAAACGGGCGGTATTTCAATCCGCTCTTGGTGTAGCGACAAATATCGCTACCCCCACCTCAACCCTCCCCCGCTGCGGGCTTCGCCCTGCGGGGGAGGGGGCGTATCGGTGCGGGTTTCGGCGACGGTTGCAGCGCCTGCCGCCAATCAACCCCCTCCCCTGCAGGATGCGCCAGTGTCCGCAGCGGGGGAGGGATGGGGAGGGGGTAACATTACTGACAATACCCCCGCTGTTTGTTCAGCAATCCGTTTACATACACCTGAGCGCTCGATGTGTATGTAAATGGTTTTCGTAGGGACGGTTGCAGCGCCTGCGCCGACCAGCTCCGTCCGCAGAACCTGTAGGGTGGGGCTGCCCCACCGCCGAGACAACATTGGCGGCAGTTTACATACAGGATAGCGGGGTTGGTGTATGGGTGGTGTCCTAAAATGTATGCTGATAAACGGCGGGCAAACAAAAAGCAACG
>NZ_DBHKZK010000064.1:0-26900 GCF_057314735.1 Cardiobacterium sp. | reverse complement strand
CGCGGCTTGTTTGCTGCCCCCACCCCGACCCTCCCCCACGGGGGAGGGGGTAGTTCGGCGGGCGACCGCAGAGCGAAGCCCGCAACGGGGCGGGTTTGAATTACAAACAGCCCCCAGGGCAGCGCCGCACACGGTCGTTACGCCTTCCGTGTCGCGTCCCACTCCAGCGGCAGGATGCAGCTACAGATGAGGTGGCGGTCACCGTAAACATTATCGACGCGGTTGACCGGGGTCAGGTATTTCGCCGGGTTCATGCCGTCCAGCGGGTAGATGGCGGTTTTGCGGTCGTAGCCACGGTTCCAGTCGCCGGTGAGGTCAGCCAAGGTATGCGGCGCGTTCACCAGCGGGTTGTCTTCGTGCGTCCATTCGCCGTTTTCGATGCGGCGGATTTCTTCGCGGATGGCGAGCATGGCATCGCAGAAGCGATCGAGTTCGGCGAGGCTTTCGCTTTCGGTCGGCTCGATCATCAGTGTACCGGGGACGGGGAAGCTCATGGTCGGCGCGTGGAAGCCGTAGTCCATCAGCCGTTTGGCGATGTCATCCACGCTGACGCCGGCGCTGTCCTTGAACGGGCGGACGTCGATGATGCATTCGTGCGCGACGTGGCCGTCGGCATCGCTGTACAGCACTTCGTAGGCACCGTTCGCCTTGAGCCGTTGGGTGATGTAGTTGGCGTTTAATATCGCGACCTGGCTCGCTTTTTTCAGGCCGTCCGCGCCCATCATCCGCAGGTACATCCACGGGATGACGTCCACCAGCGCGCTGCCCCACGGCGCGGCGCTGACGGCGAGGCCGCCGCGATGTTCGAGCGGGACGACGCTGTGGCCGGGCAGGAAGGGTTTGAGGTGTTCTTTGACAGCGATGGGGCCGACACCGGGGCCGCCGCCGCCGTGCGGGATGGCGAAGGTTTTGTGCAGGTTCAGGTGCGAGACGTCGGAGCCGTAGAGGCCGGGCGCGGCGAGACCGACTTGCGCGTTGAAGTTGGCGCCGTCAAGGTAAACCTGGCCGCCGTAGCCGTGGATGATGGCGCAGAGTTCGCGGATGTTGCGCTCAAAGATGCCGTGCGTCGAGGGGTAGGTGACCATGATGGCGGCGAGGCGGTCGGCGTGTTCTTCGGCTTTGAGGACGAGGTCGGCGATGTCGATGTCGCCGTCTTCGTCGCAGGCGACGATGACGACTTCCATGCCGGCAAGCGCCGCCGATGCCGGGTTGGTGCCGTGCGCAGACTGCGGGATGAGGCAGATGTTGCGCTGGCTGTCACCGCGGCTTTCGTGGTAGGCACGGATGGCGAGCAGGCCGGCGTATTCGCCCTGCGCGCCGGAATTTGGCTGCAGCGAAACGGCGTCGTAGCCGGTGGCTTCGGCGAGCATCGCTTCCAGCTCGTCAAACATCTCGCGGAAACCTTCCGCCTGTTCCAGCGGCGCGAAGGGGTGAATGTCGGTGAATTGCTTCCAGGTAACGGGCATCATCTCGCTGGCGGCGTTCAGCTTCATCGTGCAGGAACCAAGCGGAATCATGGTGCGGTCGAGCGCCAAATCCCAGTCGGCGAGTTTGCGCAGGTAACGCATCATTTCGGTCTCGCTGCGATGTTCTTTGAAGACCGGGTGCGTCAGGTACTGGCTGCTGCGTACGGCGAAGGCGGGCAGCATTGCCTGCGGTTTTTCGAGGGCAAATTCTTCGCTGCGTCCGGTGAAGATGGCGAGCAACAGTTTGACTTCCGCTTCGCTGCTCAGCTCGTCGAGGGAAACGCCGATGCTGCTGGCGTCAATGCGGCGCAGGTTGTAACCGGCATCGAGCGCGCGCTGCATGATGAGGTCGGCGCGCGTGCCGACGTCGATGTGCAGCGTGTCGAAGAAGTGTTCGTAAGTGAATTTGAAGTGGTGTTTTTCCAGGGTCAAAGCGAGCTGGGTGGCGAGCTGATGCACGCGCACGCCGATGGCGCGCAGCCCTTCCGCGCCGTGCCAGACGGCGTAGCAGCCGGACATGATGGCGAGCAAGGCTTGCGCGGTGCAGACATTACTGGTCGCCTTCTCGCGGCGGATATGCTGCTCGCGCGTTTGCAGGGCGAGGCGGTAGGCGGGTTTGCCGTGGCTATCGACGGATACGCCGACAAGGCGGCCGGGCATTGAGCGCTTGAAACTGTCGCGCGTTGCCATAAACGCCGCGTGCGGGCCGCCAAAACCAAGCGGTACGCCGAAGCGCTGCGCATTGCCGACGACGATGTCGGCGTTCCATTCGCCCGGCGGGGTGAGCACGGTCAAGGCGAGCAGGTCGGTGGCGACCACCAGCACCGCGCCGTTGGCATGGGCGATTTCGGCGAGACTGCGGTAATCGGCGACGTGGCCGTGGGTGTCCGGGTATTGCACCAAGACGCCAAAGTATTCGGTCTGCGGCAAATCGTTTTTGCAATCCACGACCGCGATTTCGATGTCCTGATAACCGGCGCGGGTTAATAGCACGTCAATCGTCTGCGGATGCACGCGCTGATCGACGAGGAAGACATTGGATTTCACCTTGCTTTGCCGCCGCGCGAGGGTCATCGCTTCCGCCGCCGCGGTTGCTTCATCGAGCAATGAGGCATTGGCAATTTCCATTGCCGTCAAATCGCAGACCATCGTCTGAAAATTCAATAAGGCTTCCAGACGTCCTTGTGAAATTTCCGGCTGATACGGCGTATAAGAGGTGTACCACGCCGGATTCTCCAGAATATTGCGCTGAATGACCGGCGGCACAATTGTGCCGTAATAGCCCTGACCAATCAGCGAACGGAAAACTTCATTCTTGTTGGCAATCTTCTGCAATGCCGCCAGCGCCTCACGTTCTGAAAGCGCGGCGGGCAATCGCATCTCCTTGCACCGGATATCCTGCGGCACGACCGCATCAATAAAATCATCGAGATTACTGAAACCCAAAAGTTTTAACATTTTCTCCTGTTCGGCGGGAGAAGGGCCAATATGGCGGGCAACAAAAGGCGCATGAACAGACACGACAAAATCCTCCACAAAAAAGCAAAAAGCGCCACTCGCGCGGCGCTACAAAAGGAAAATTATTTTTGGGCAAAAGCGCGATAGGCGGCCTCGTCCATCAAGCCATCCAGCTCCGCCACATCGGCGAGTTGCACCTTGTACACCCAGCCATCGGATTCCGGCGCGGTATTCATCAAACCGGGCTCATCGACCAAAGCCTGATTCACTTCCACCACCTCGCCGGATACCGGACTTTTTACTTCGCCGGCGGCTTTCACCGATTCAATCACCGCGGCTTCATCGCCAACCGCGACTTGCCGCCCGACTTCCGGCAATTCCACAAAAACAATATCGCCCAAGGCATCCTGGGCAAAATCGGTAATGCCCACCGTGCCGACAGAACCTTCGACGCGAATCCACTCATGATCTTCAGTAAATTTCAACATAAAACACCTCATAAAAAAACAGACAATGTGCAAAATGCCCCATTATTCTAACACAAGAAAAACACCCGGCCATGTGATAACCTACGCAACTTCACACACAAAACCAGGAAAAAACCATGAACATCATCCTGCTCGGCGCACCCGGCTCAGGCAAAGGCACCCAGGCAGCATTCCTCATTGAACAACACGGCCTCACCCACCTTTCCACCGGCGATATGCTGCGTGCTGAAATCGCCGCCGACAGCGAACTCGGTCGCCAGGCGAAAAGCATCATGGACAGCGGCGCGCTGGTCTCCGACGACATCGTCATTGCGATGATTGCCGCCCGCCTCGGCGACAACGGCGCGCTGTTTGACGGCTTCCCGCGCACCATCGCCCAGGCGGAAGCGCTGGACAAACTGCTCGCCGGGCGCGGCAGCCAGATTGACTGCGTCATCGAGCTGCAAGTGGATAACGAAGAAATCGTCAAACGGATGCTCGCCCGTGGCCGAAGCGACGACAATGAAGAAACCATCCGCAACCGTCTCAAAGTCTTTGAAGCACAGACCAAGCCGCTGATTGCCTATTACCAAGCGCAAGGCAAATTGCGCAGCATTGACGGCAGCGGCGAGCTGGACGCCATCCGCGCACGGATTGAAGCAGCGCTTTGATAGCGGTCGCCTGTCATGAAAAATCCCGCCATTGCGCGGGATTTTTTGTGGTCAATGTGCGAGGCGGGCGAAGGCATTAAGCAGCATCTGCACCGAGATACAGATCAGCACCATCCCCATCAGCCGCTCCATCGCTTTCAGGCCGCGATTGCCGAAGATGCGATAGAGGAAGGGCGAGGAGAGCAAAATGGCGGCGGTGGCACACCAGGCAATGAGCAGCGCGGGCAGGGTGTGGTGCAGGATGTCGCCGCTGTGGGCGCGCAACATCAGCGTCGCCAACAGCGACGGCCCGGCAAGCAGCGGGATGGCGAGCGGGACCAGCAGCGGTTCGCCTTCGTCTTCGTCGCCGCCCATGATGGAGCCGCCGCGCAGCGGGAAAATCATGCGGATGGCGATGATGAGCAGCACCAGTCCGCCCGCGATGGCGACGGCTTCCGGGGTGATGCCGAGCGCACGCAGCATCGCGGGGCCGGCAAAGAGGAAGAGCAGCATGACCACGAGCGCAATCAGCAGTTCGCGCAGGATGATGCGGCTGCGGCGGTGTTCGGCGACGGGTTTCAGGACAACGAGGAAGACCGGGACGTTGCCGAGCGGGTCCATGATGAAAAAGAGGGTGATGGCGGTCGCCCAGAGGGTTTCCATGGGGTTGCTCCGTTTGGGAATGAAAAAGCCACGGCAGGCGGCTTGGACTGGACGGGCGGTTGAGTGCCAACCGCCCCTGAGTGTGGCAAGAAAATTTTGCTAAAACACCGCGTTAAACAGCACGAACGCCAGCGCGGCGCACAGCCCGGCGGCGGGGACGGTAATCAGCCAGGCGAGCGCAATCGGCTTCATCAGCCGCCAGTTGGCGTTGCGGTTCACCAGGCCGATGCCGAGAATCGCGCCGACAAGGATATGCGTGCTGGAAACAGGCAGACCGAGCGAAGAAGCGAGCATGACGACAATGGCGGCGGCCAGCTCGGCGGTGAATCCCGCTGCCGGGCTCATCTCGGCGAGATGGGTGCCGACGGTGGCAATCACTTCGCGGCCAATGAACCACAGCCCCGCTACCAGCGCGACGCCGAAGGTTGCCATGGCGACGGTCGGCACCGGGATGGCACCGTCGCCGATGGCTTGATTCTTCAGCACGTCAATGATGGCGGCAAACGGGCCGATGGCGTTGGCGATGTCGTTCGAGCCGTGGCTGAAGGCAAAGCCGGAGGCAGTCACCACCTGCATCCAGCTAAAAAGGATATAAGTGGCACGATTGACCTCGCCGCTGCGGAAACGGCGGGCATAGCGGCGCACCACGAACCAGACGGTGGCGCTGACGGCGATGATGATGAGGCCGTATTGCGTGTCGGAAAGGCCAAGATTCAGATTTTTCAGCCCCTTAAACAGCAGCATGGAGGTAATCATCAGCGCGCCGAACATCGCAATCAGCGGAATCCACACCCGCAGCGCGCGTCGCGCCAGCACCTTTTCCGCCTCCGTGCCGGGGGCGTGCGCGCCGTCGTCCTCGCGCAGCATCATCATCGAATGAATCTGGCTGATGCGTTTGGTCATCGGCTGGTGGACGCGGGTGCGCAGACTTTTGACGCGGCGGGAATATGTGGCGTGGTCGGCGACGGTACCGTGCATCAGCACGTGTTTCTTGATTTGCCCATAGACAATCCACGCCATGATGCCGCCAAGCACCGGCGAAATCACCCACGACATACCAATCTGGCCGATTTTGTGCCAGTACACCAGCGAAAAGGCGGCGTTGCTGTGCTGGCTGATACCAAGCGCGACAGACGCGCCGACGATGCCGCCGATGATGGAATGAGTGGTGGAGACGGGCAGCCCCTTGTACGAGGCGAACAGCAGCCACAAGGCGGCGGCGATGAGCGCGCTCATCATCACGAAAACGAACTGCATCGGCTGGATGTCAATCGCCGACAAATCAACGATGCCCTTGCTGATGGTATCCGTCACCTCCTTGCCCGCAATCAGCGCGCCGCTGACCTCGAACAGGGCGGCGACAATCAGCGCCTGGGTAATGGAAAGCGTGCCGGCGCCGACGGAGGTGCCAAAAGAATTGGCGACGTCATTGCCGCCGATATTGAAGGCCATGAACAGGCCAAAAGCGCAGGCGAGGATGAAGACAAAAGGGTGATTGAAACCGGTATAACCCAGTCCCCACCACACAAACCAAGCTACCGTCGCCATAAAGACGGTAACCAAAAACAGGCTCATACCGGACTTGCCACCCTTCGCGGCAATCTCGGTCGTTGTCGGTTTTTGCATAAAAAAATCCAAAATTGCGGGACGCCTGCGACAACCATAAAAAAATGAACAAATCGCAAACGGGCGCAATTTTAGAACATTTGCCGAAGGCGCAAAAGGGAAAAACGGCACCCGCGCCAGCCATATAAAAAACCACGGAAAAGCGCCATCACGCCCGCGTCGCCATTGCCAAAAAAACAGAAAAAACGATAATGACCGTCCGCTTTTGCCAGACCCATTCATGAACACCACCGCCCCGCCCTCGCGCTGGCTTCCGCTGTTGATGGCCATCTCCATCTTCATGCAGATGCTGGATGCGACCATCTTGAACACCGCCCTGCCCGCCATCGCCGCCGACCTGCACGTCTCGCCGCTCAATATGCAGTCCGCCGTCATCTCCTACGCCCTCACCGTCGCCCTGCTCATCCCCGCCAGCGGCTACCTCGCCGACCGCTTCGGCACGCGCAAAACCTTCATCGTCGCGCTCGTCATCTTCATGCTCGGCTCGCTCCTCTGCGCGCTCGCCACCAGCCTGCCGATGCTCGTCGGCGCGCGCATCATTCAGGGCATGGGCGGCGCCATCATCATGCCGGTGCCGCGCCTGGCGCTGCTGAAAGTCTATGAAAAAAACCGGCTCATCAACGCCATCAATTACGCCATCATGCCCGCGCTCATCGGCCCCATCCTCGGCCCGCTGGTCGGCGGCTACCTCGTCCAGTACGCGAGCTGGCACTGGATTTTCCTCATCAATATCCCCTTCGGCATCATCGGCATCCTCTGTGCCATTCCCATCATGCCGGACGTCTATGGCGACACCCGCTTTGACGCCAGCGGCTTCGTGCTGATTGCCATCACCGCCACCGGGCTGACCCTCGCCCTGGAAATCGCCCCGCACGGCGGCGCCAACCTGCCGTGGGCGCTCTTGCTCGCGGTACTGTCGCTCGCCAGCGCCTTTGCCTACCTGCGCCACGCACGGTGCAGCGACCATCCGCTCTTTCCGGTAAGCCTCATTTTGGTGCGCACCTTCCGCATCGGCCTCACCGGCAACCTCGTCAGCCGCCTCGGCATCGGCGCCATGCCCTTCCTCATGCCGCTGCTGTATCAGGTCGCGTTCGGCTACAGCGCCAGCCTCTCCGGCTGGCTGATGACCCCGACCGTGGTCGGTGCCATCGTCGCCAAGCCTTTCGTCAAGCCGGTCATCGCCCGCTACGGCTACCGCCGCACCATCCTTGCCAATACCTGCCTGCTCGGCCTGCTGATGGCGGCAGTCGCCATCCCGCCGCAGCACACGCCCGTCTGGGTGTGGGTGGCGCTGCTTTTCGTCACCGGACTGGGCAACTCGCTGCAATTTACCGCGATGAACACGCTCTCCATCGCCGACCTGCGCCCCGACCAAAACAGCAGCGGCAACAGCCTGCTTTCGGTCAACCAGCAACTCTCCACCAGCTTCGGTATCGCCATCGGCGCGCTGCTGCTGAAAATATTCAGCCTGGACGGCATCAGCCACGGCGAGCTGCACACCGCCTTCCGCTACACCTTCATCGCCGTCGGCGGCATCACCTTCGCCTCCGCGCTCATTTTCTCCCGCCTGCACGACAGCGACGGCGCAGCGCTGCTGGAACGGTGACCGGAAAAAAACATGAGAAAAGCACGCCCCCACTACCTCGCCGCAGGCGCATTGCTCCTCGCAACCGCTGCCATCGTTATCGCTTACGGACAGATGAAAGCACGCACCACGGCGGAAACGCCCGCGCCGCCACCGCCCACGATGGAAGACGTGGCGGCGCTTTCCCGTGTCATGCACGGCGCCGCCGAGCAGCAGCCGCTGGACGCGCCCCAAGACGCCTACGGCAATCCCTACATCATTGGTAATTTGGGCGGCTATCCGGTCAATCTGCCGTCTTCAGTAGTCAGCCTGCTCGAATACGACGACTCCCCCGGTTGGGACAGGGAAAAACTGCGCAACTACCAGCCGCCAGTGCGCAACTACCAATCCATCATTAGACTTCCTTCCAAACCATAACTTGCACGACAACCCGATAAAATCCCAAACCTGCCGAGCTATTGTCTGCTGCCCCCACCCTAACCCTCCCCCACAGGGGGAGGGGACTCATTGACTGCAAAAATAGCAATGATTTCATGACCATCCATATGCGATACGGCAGCAGTTATTAGAATCTGCCGCATAACGGCTCCCTCCCCCGTGGGGGAGGGTTGGGGTGGGGGCAGGGATACAAATTCGAAAAAACGTATACCTTCGCCTGGTTTGGAAAGAGCTCTATTGATTCCTTTAGTTTCCGTATGCGCTACCGCGACCAAACCCTGCTGGATACCCGCAAAAACTACGCACAATACAAGCGGGAAATCGAGATGTTACCCAATCCCTGGATAAGAGTAGGCATTGCCAGCGGCACGCGCTACCACCAAGGCGAGCACGTCTGGGACCGCTATATAGCCAGCGACTTTGAACGCGGCTATTCCAGCGATTCCCCGGTCTATCAACGCGATGGCGATGACTATGAATTTGGCTTGGAGCGCTATATCGTCCCCGGCATCAACCCTGCCAATAACCTGCCCTGGCGCGAGAATCACAGTGCGGATGACGTGTTCGTCCACCGCGATGCGGCGGGACACGTCAATGCCTATATCCGCTGCTCCAACAACGCCGTGCCGCACCCGCCGTGCAGCCACTATTTCAGCGTCAGCGGCGACATGAAAGTAGATGCCAGTTTGCTCTATGACCGCCAGCTGTTGCCGGACTGGCAGAAGATTCAGCAGGCCGCCGATAGCGCCATTCATGGTTTTGTCGTCACGACGACCAGCCGCTGAAATACAAGTTGCGGTTTTATCGCCCCTGCCTGCCATCCCGCAAGACAGCGGCATCTGTCGCTCACAAAGAACCCCGCCGGAGCGGGGTTCTTTCTTGTGCGCGTTACGCTCAATGAGCGTCGCCACTGCCGACTGCCTGTTGCAGGTAGTTCGGCGTGCCAAGCGATGCCATCAGGTCTTGCTGCGTTTCCAGCCAGTCAATATATTCCTCAACATCATCGAGCAATTCCTTCACCAGGGTGCGCGAGACGAAATCGCGCTGTTCGCCCAGCAGTTTGACGGCGGCAACCAGATCGGCGTGTTGCGCCTCTGCCGCCTGTAAATCGCAGGCAATGGCTTCGGCAACCGTCTCGCCAATCAGCAGTTTGCCGAGGTCTTGCAGGTTGGGCAGCCCTTCCAGCAGGAAAATGCGGGCAATGAGCTTGTCGGCGTTTTTCATCGCGCGGATGGACTGCTTGTAGATGGTGTGGCCGAGGTCGTCATAGCCCCAGTTGTTCAGCATCCGCGCATGGAGGAAATACTGGTTGATAACGGTCAGCTCGTGCCGCAGCAGCCGGTTGAGGCTGGCGAGCACTTCCGGGGTAATTTGCATGGCGCCCCCTTAGAGCTGGCTTTGCAGGTAGTTGGCAAGCCCCATGTCTTCAATTTGGCGCAGTTGCTGTTCGAGCCAGTGCGCGTGGTCTTCCTCGGTATCTTTCAACTGGTCAATCAGCATATTGCGGGTGACGTAGTCCTGGTGCTTTTCGCAGAGGGCGATGCCTTTTTTCAGGGCGTCGCGCACCTTGTATTCCAGTTGCAGATCGTTTTCGATCATGGATTTCACGTCCGTGCCGATGTGTAGTGCTTCCGGCACCATGTTCGGCGTGCCTTCCAGCATGAGCACACGCTTGATCATCAGCGTGGCGTGCTCGGTTTCGTGCTGCATTTCGTGGTGGT
This sequence comes from Cardiobacterium sp., assembly GCF_057314735.1. Classification (NCBI taxonomy): domain Bacteria; kingdom Pseudomonadati; phylum Pseudomonadota; class Gammaproteobacteria; order Cardiobacteriales; family Cardiobacteriaceae; genus Cardiobacterium; species Cardiobacterium sp. The sequence continues at coordinate 16,826 of NZ_DBHKZK010000064.1, read as the reverse complement.
TGGCCTCAAAGAGCTTGGTGTAGCCCCACTCGTCGTACATCCGCGCGTGGATGAAATACTGGTCGCGCGCGGCGAGTTCGCCAGCGGTGAGTTCGTTCAGATAAGCGATAACTTCGGCATTGCCTTTCATGGATTTTCTCCGGTTGAATTGATAAGGGGCGGCGAGTATCGCGGCGGTTTATAGCGGCGTCAAATTTTGTTTTGCTGCGGACGGGAATTTTTGCGGACGGTTTTTTAATTTGTTGTTGTCAAACGATTTTTTGTTGCGGCGGGGAGCTTTTATCATTTGATTTACTAATCAAGATTTCGCAGTTCAAATAGTAATACTTATTGAAATAACGTTTGTGCGCGGCCATTATGGCCCGGCGTACTTAAGAACCTATTCAAAATCCCGGTTATCCATACAAATTTGAATTGCTGCGCCGAATTGTCCCCCTCCCTTGCAGGGCGCGTAGCACCCGCAGCGGGCTTCGCCCTGCAGGGGAGGGGGAATTTCACCCGCAGACTCTAAACAGGTTCTGAGATTTTCGGTGGATGGCGATAGTCCCGCATTCAAAGCAACGCAACCCGCCCATAGCCCAAAGGAAACGCCACTTGCGTGGCGTTTTCCGTTAATGCCGCTGATAGCGGCGGCGGATGGCGTGCAGATGCTGCGGCGTGTCGGCATCGCCATTGACAAGCCCGTCCAATGCGCGCATCACCAGCAGTAGTCCGTCGGTGTTTGCCGCGCTGCCGCGCCACGCCTCCTCGGCAATCGGCAGCAGGCCGCTGCGCTCCGGCAGCGCCTGCTCGCGCGCCATCCAGGCGTGCATTTTCGGAATATAGACCCATTGCAGCCATTCGCTGAAGGTGAGCGTATCGACGCAAAACGGCTCGGTGCTGGCGAGTGCCGCCGCGTCCGGCGCGTCGCTGCCCCACCAGCCCGCGTCCAGCAGTGCCAGTTCAAGCGCGGCGAGCAGCTCCCGCATCTGTTCCAGTTCACTCATGCGAGATGCTCCAGCAGCGCGTCAGCAAAGGCGCTGGTGCTGACTTCGGTCGCGCCGTCCATCAGGCGGGCGAAGTCGTAGGTGACGGTTTTCGCGGCGATGGTCGCGGCATAGGCGCGGTTGATGCGTTCTGCCGCTTCAATCCAGCCGAGATGCTCCAGCATCATCACCCCGGAGAGCAGGAGCGAGCTGGGATTGGCGCGGTTTTTGCCCGCGTGTTTCGGCGCGCTGCCGTGCGTTGCTTCAAAAACGGCCAAACCCGCGCCGATGTTCGCGCCGGGGGCGATGCCGATGCCGCCGACCTGCGCCGCGAGCGCGTCGGAGAGGTAGTCGCCGTTCAGGTTCAGGGTGGCGATAACGTCATATTCCGCCGGGCGCAGCAGCATCATCTGGAACATCGCATCGGCAATACGATCCTTGATGACGATTTTGCCCGCAGGCGGCTCGCCGTCGCATTCATCCTCGCGCACCGTCTGGCCGGGGAAAAGCTCGCGCGCGACCTCGTAGCCCCATTCGCGGAACGCGCCTTCGGTATATTTCATGATGTTGCCCTTGTGGACGAGGGTCACGCTGCGCCGCCCGTGGGCGATGGCGTATTCAATCGCCATTTGAATCAGCCGCTTGCTGGCAAATGCGGAGACGGACTTGATGCCCAGCGCCGCGCCGTCGAAAAATTGCGCGCCCAGTTCGCGCCGCAGGAAGTCGGCCAGCTTGGCGTTTTCCGCGCTGCCCGCCGCGTATTCGATGCCCGCATAAACATCTTCGGTATTCTCGCGGAAGATGACGACATCAAGGTCGTCGGGGCGCAGCATCGGCGAGGGGACGCCCGCGTAATGACGCACCGGGCGGACGCAGGCATAGAGGTCAAGCGTCTGCCGCAGGGCGACATTGAGCGAGCGGAAACCGCCGCCCACCGGCGTGGTCAAAGGCCCCTTGATGGCGACGCGCAACTGGCGCAGTGCGGCGAGCGTGTCTGGCGGGAAAGCATCGCCGCCTTGCGCGGCAGCGGCTTCACCGAGCGGCAAATCACACCAGACGATGCGGCGGCGGTCGCCATAAGCGGCACGGACGGCGGCATCCCAGACGCGGCGCGACGCCTGCATGATTTCCGGGCCGATGCCGTCGCCGGCGATGCAGCCAATCCAGGGATGGTCCGGCACCTGCCATTGGCCGTTATGCCAGCCGATCAAAGCGCCGCCAGCGGGGAAAGTTTGCGTGGTCATGATGACACCTCCGGGTAGGTTGGGAATGCGGCAATATTAGCGCCAATCGGCGCGGGCGGGGCGTTTTCAGAACACATCGCCGTGAGCTTTGCAGGTTGGCTTAGGCGCTGTTTACAATTGGTCATAACATGATGATTTCATTCGCAGGTTTGGTTAAGGCCTGTTTACCATTCAGCCATAAACACGCCCAAGCCAATGCGGCTGCGTGGCGACGATTTTGTGAGCTACATCATTGGTTTGTAGGGTGTGTGCCGCAGGCACGCACGCGGACTGGATTGGGAACGTGCAAACTGCGTTAAAACAGGCTGGCTTGCTGTGGGTTTGGCGTGTGTGCGGGTGCATTTTCAGGCTGCCTGAGCATATAGTTTGTAACCCGGTTGAAAAAATCTTGCGAAATTTCAAAATGCCCGTAGCGCAGCAGGTTGGCGTATTGTTTCCATTCGCCATGCTGGCGGGCAATGTCTAGCGGACAATCGCGCACAATTTGGGCATACGCCACATTGCGGCGAAACGGGATAAAGGTTTCGCTCATCTGAAACGGATGGGCTCGGTCGTCCAGAATTTGCCCGAACGCGGTAAAGGCTTGCAGCTTTTCGTTGCCGTCCAAACGGATTTTGGGGCTGTAATACAGCAGCCAGTCGCCGCGTTTCATGCGGTTGAGCGGGGCGGCTTTGCCGTGGCAGACTTGGCAAAAGCCGCCTGCTACACCGCGTAAAACGTGTTCCTGGGAAACTGTGCCTATCCAATATTTCATGTTTGCTCCTGTGATTGAGTTTGCAGGCCGGGCATTGATGCCCGACGTTTTTTTAATTTGTTGGGGGTGTCGGGCATGAATGCCCGACCTACTTTACTGTTCCGCCCGCGCCACGCTTTTGACGGCAATGTTGTCTCCGTCCACCCAAATCGCTTCATGGTTGCTGATGGCTTTAATCTCGAACTGCCCGCCGTATTGCTCCGCCATTTTGTGCGCAGCTTTTTGAAACGGCGGATTGGTATAGTGGGGAACGGGATAGAAATCCACCAATCCCAACGCATCAAAACTTTGCAAATCGGGGGCTTTTTTCGGCGTGTCCATCAGGGCGGCGTATTCGATATTGTGCGCCGCCACCATTGCGCCCGCCGATTCGCCGATATAGAGCTTTCCCGCATGGACGGCGGCGGCAATCAACTTGTCCGCGCCCGTTCTTTTCATTTCCTGCAACAGGAAAAAGGTATTGCCGCCGCAGATATAAATCGCGTCGCTGTCTGCGATTTTGCGCTGAATTTCTGCTGCGTCGGCTTGGGTCAAATCCAGCTCGTCTACCACCATGCCCAGTTTTTCCAATGCCTTTTTTCCTGATTTCACGAAAAACGCCACTTTTTCCACGACGCTGGCGGCAGGAATAAATACCACGCGCTTGCCCGAAAGCTCGCCTGCACATTCGGGCAGGAGTGCCGCCACTTCTTTGAAGTAAGAGGAGAGAAACAGTTTTTTGTGCATTTTATTTGCCTCGCTTTTCTGATTAAAGATTGGGGCTGTACCAGTTTGCAGGTCGGGCATTGATGCCCGACGTTTTTTTAATTTTCCGGGATTTGTCGGGCATGAATGCCCGACCTACTCACTACGCCAGTTGGTAAAACACTTTCATCGCCGCCCACAAAATATCGGGCTGTTCTTTTATCACTTCGTGCGCGGCAAACGGCACGTTCATCAGATGCGCGGCGGGCAGGACTTGGCGCAAGCCGTTCAGGACTGCGGCGGAGAGCAGGAAATCGTCTTCGCCGCGCACCGCCAGCACGGGGGCTTTGATGTTGGCGGTGTTTTCATTCGGGAACCCCGCCGCCGTGTCGTCCGTCCACAGGCGGCGCAGGTCGGCAACCAGCGCGTCCAAATCGGGGCGGGGGTTGTGTTTTTGGTAGGCGGCGACCTGTTCGGGCATCTGCTCGCGCACATCGGCAACGGTGAGGCTTGCCATCATTTCGCGCGGGGTGTCGCGGCTGTGCCATTGCGCGCCGACGGTCAGCACGGACTGCACGCGGGCATCGGCGGCAGCGATACGGTAGGCGGTTACACCGCCGTCACTGAATCCGAACAGGTGAAACTGGCGCAGCCCGACGGCTTCGATAATCTGCCGCGCATCGTCGGCGGTTTGGGCGTAAGTCAGCGGCACGTCGCCGCGCGTGGAGCGTCCGTGTCCGCGCGTGTCAATGGCGAGGGTGCGGAAATGCGCTTGCAGGCGGGGCAGCAGCGGGGCGAAATCCTCCGCCGAACCGAGTCCGCCATGCAGCAGGACGATGGCGGGCGCGTCGGCTTTGCCACCGAGTTGGTAGGACAATTTGGCGTTTTGGTAATGCAGGGTTGCGGTCATGGTATTGCTCCTGTTTGACGGGGAAGCGGCGCGGTTCGGCGCGGCAAGGACGGGGTGCGCCAATGCGGATAAAACGGCAGCAGTTTTGAGCAGGGTGCGGCGGGTAGCGGTCATCGGGTTTCCTGGGTTGCGGCTGGATAGGGCGATTATGGCAGACGGGTGTGTCAGATACTGTCAGCAAGGTTGCAGGCGGAGCGGTAAACGCCCTCACCATTTACATACACCTGAGCGCTCAAGGTGTATGTAAACTGTCCAGCAGCGCGGCGGCGCACACCCCGCCAGGCACAAGGCGCAGCACACGCTGCAAAAAAAGCGGAAACGCATCATAATCCCCAATGCTGAAAAAGAAGGCCGGATTATAGACAGCCCGGTTGCTGCCATGTGTGCAAAAGTTTCAACCCGTTTATATATAGCGATACTCACAAAGTTCTGTACAAGGCGCGCCGCCGAAGACAGTATCTGGAATACGGCGAGGCGGCGCAACGCCGTACAGGGCTTTGTGGGGATTGCTATAATTGCGCCTGAATAATTCCATCCCCTTATACAAAAGGAATAACCATGAACCTGATTGACCGCTATTTGCAATGGCTCACAGAACACGAGCTGGAAAGCTATGCCTATCCTCCCGCTACCCCGGAAACCATTGCCGCATTTGAAACCGCGCATGACATTACCCTGCCGGAAACCCTGCGCGAACTCTATCTGCGTCTGGGCGGACAAGAAAGCGAAATCCTGAATGCCATTCCCTACCGCCTCGTGCCATTGGCGGAAATTGCCCCGGTACAGGCACGGTTACAGGCACAAGTACAACAAACCTTCGGCGCGGAATGGGCGAAAGTCCGGCTGAATGAATTTGAAGACGGCGATGCCGTGCAAAACATCCTCTTTCACGAAAAGCGATTGCCCATCTTCCAGAATGACAACGACGATTACTATTGCCTCGATTTTGCCCCGGCGGATGCGGGCAAAAGTGGACAAATAATCGCCGTGCGCGGCGAGCCCGATGGCGAAAGTGCAGACCTGTTACTGATGTTTGCAAACATTGATGCCTGTCTGGAAGACATCATCGAAGATTTAAGCAATGAAAACCTGCAAGACATGGAATCCTTTTTCGCCCATACCGGCGAAACGCTGGATAATGCGGGCGAATATCCGGAAAGCGATACCGTCGATTTATACGACGAAGAAATTGCCGCGCATATTGAACAAACGGCGGGCGCCATTGACGGCGTATTGCATGACCTGTCGCCGGAGCCGCTGCGCGTGCATCTCTACCATGTGGCGGCGGCATCGCCGCCCTGCCAACTGCTGATTACCAGCGGCATGAGCAGCCTGCCGATGCCCTTCCCGGACGGAGAGGAGCGCCGGGCGGAACTGGTAATGGCGCTGCCACCGGAGTGGGACGTGCAGGCAGAAGACGCCGCCAGCGCCTGGCCGGCGCAGTGGCTGCGCATCCTGGCGCGGTTGCCGCACGAACAGCAGGCCTGGCTGGACTACGGCCATACCGTGACCTTCAACGAAGATGCGACACAAACCCTGCCGGGGACGCCATTCACCGCCTTGCTGGTACTGCCGCCGCGCGGCCTGCCGCCCGCCTTTGCCGAAATGGAAACCGGCGACGGCGAAACCGTCCGCTTCTACGCGCTGATGCCGCTCTACCCGGCGGAATTTGCCCTGAAAGAACGCGAGGGGATTGAAGCGCTGCTGGCACGGTTTGACGAATGCGGCATTGATATCCGCGTCAATCCGGCGCGAGCGGATTGCGCCGCGTCGTAGCGGTGGCTGTACAGAAAAATCCCCGCCTGCATGGCGGGGATTTTCGGGAATATTGGACAAAAAGGAGCTGAGAATCGCTGCACAAGGCTTTAAGTGGAGTCAAATTGTTGGGCTACGCTCGTACCTCACTAACCCAACCCACGAACAAAATCATCGTAATTATGACCAATTGTAAACAGCATCTAGCGCTAAAGTAGAGCATCAAGGAAGGCTTTCAAAGAGCCTTGCAGGCATAGTTTGAATAGTATGAGAGCTTTCTCAACAAGCGGATGGTCAACGAAGAAAGGGAGAATCGCACTACACCGCATAAGAAACTGAGAAGCGCGTATCTGAGCCTGAAACTTTACCTTCGAGGCGCATCCTGCTTTGAGCATCCATAACGCCACTAATCTGTTAGATGGACGGTTTGCCGATTTAAAGCGCAAGTTGGGGTGTCATCACGGGGTGAGAAAGATGAATAATGTAAGGTTTATAAAGAATTATTTCTTACAGCCAAAAGGTGAATAGCTCCTTTTTTGTCCCGTAAACGCGAAGTTCTCCAAAACAGCTCTTTTTGTCCAATATGTCTGAATAGCCTATGCGTTGCTGTCAGCCTGCCACGCAAACCGTAGGAAATCACGCAAGCGCAGCGCTTCCGTAATTTCATCGTGCGGAATCAGCAAATAGTGCCACGGCTTGCCGCCGGCACTGGCGGTATAGCCGCTTGCCTGCCCGCACCAGCGCGCGGCGGCCGCCGCTTTCGCCTGCACCTCGCCGCTCGCCAGCTCGGCGCGCTTTTTCGTCTCGACCATCAAAATGGCGCCGTCCGTTTCCGCGACGAAATCGGGAATGTATTCCGGTTGTTCCGTGCCAGACGGGTAATAAATCTGAAATTGACCCTTGACCGGGCGGAACCACTTTTGCGCATCGCGCTCCAGGATGACGGCAAAGCGCCGCTCGGTATCGGAATGGAATTTTTGCAGCGGGTACAGGCATTTTTGAAAACCGTTAAACAGCATGCTCTTGATGCAGCTGACGTCCGCGACTGTTTCGCGGAAATGGTGCGGCTGGCCCGCCGTCGCGGTGAAGTTGCAAGGCTTGAGCGCGGTAAAGCCACGGCTGACCCGCACCTCAAATCCCGCCGCTTCTGCAAAGAAATGCGCCTGCATTTGTGCGTGGATTTCCCCGGCGATGAGCTTGGCTTGCCCTTGCAGCACGCTGATGACCTCATCTTCCGCCAGATAACTGCGCAGGTGTTGCACCATCTGCCCCGCCAGTTCGTACAGCAGTGCCGACTGGGTGAAATAGTCAATGTCGTCGTAATCCACCAGGGCGTGGACGATGTAATCCTCTGCGCGCTGTTCCTTCAGGCCGCTTTCTGCCGCCAGGGTGACACGCTCATGTGTGCGCAAGGCCTGACCGACGATTTCATGTGCGCCCGGTTGCAAGTGCAACCCGCTGACGTCCAAGGTGAAAGGACGAAAGCCCGTCGTAACCTCGCCTGTCGGCACGACGCTAATGCGCGGAATATCAATCGTCTGCTGCGCGACGGTTTCTGCCGTCGCCGCTACCACTGCCGCCACATCCAGCACCACATCGGGCAGCAACTCGCCCTGTTTGGGCTGCAAGCGCGCCGCCACTTCCGCCTGAATTGCCGCCTGTACTTCGGGCTGGCGTAGCGCGTCGCTGGTCGGCAACAAATCGCGCCGGGTTTCGTATTCCTGGATGACCTCCAGCGCCACCCGTGCCACCGCTTTTTCCGCTTCGCTGGTGAAAGGCGATGCCGACGCGCCATCACCCGCCAACCCCAGCCGCGCTTCCACATTGGATACCACCTGCACGCTGACCTTTTTATCGTCAGCGGAAGGCGCGTCCAGAATGATTTTTTCCAGCCGGAGCGGCGAATCGCCACGGTTCGCCTCGTCAATAATTTCCTGAAACTTGTCGTGGGCGACGATATGCAACCAATCTACCGCCTTCACCCCGGTGCGCTTGCCGTAGGGCAGGCGCAGGCCGCGCCCGATACTCTGCTCCACCAGCGTGCGCGCGTTGGCGGCACGCAGCGGCACGATGGTGTAGAGGTTGGTTACGTCCCAGCCTTCCTTTAACATATTGACGTGAATGACGATTTCCGTCGACTCGTCGCGGCTTTCCACCGCGAGCAGGCGGGCGACCATCTCCTCCTCGTCCTTGCCGCTCTTGCTCGAATCGACCTGAATCACCTTGCCTATCTACATAACATTCCACTAATAAATTTCTTTTGAACTTATTGAGGTATAGATAGGAAATAAAACTCTAATTTAATATAATAATTCTATTAAAGCCTGAATCCAATCTCTTTAAAGAAACTATTCATTGTAATACATCTAACTCCAAAATCTTCCGCAATATCAGGTATTTTCACATAACCACTAGGTTTTGCAGAATTTAGATTTGGATTTTTTCTTTCATCACTAACAATGGTTAAACTTTCTTTTTTGGCAATAGCAATAAGCCAGCCATCTGCGATCTTCTCATGTAACCAACTTCGTGGTTCAATTAATGCCCTATCACTATAACAAGGGTGTTTTGCGATATGTTGGATAACTTCACCCCATATTTCAGCATATTTTTTATGGTTTAAAAAATTACCTGTGAATTTTTTATCTATCCATGTTTTAAATTCATCACCTTTAGTAACCTCATCAGCTACAACTTTCGGGAAAACAATTTTTTCATTCATTAGCTTTTCAAACAAATCCCAAAAACTTGGAAAATATTCAAAACGATAATAACGGTCATAGAAATTAATGTAAATATTTGTGTCTAGCAAATATTTATCGTCTTCCTTAAATAACAAGGCCATTATTCACCATCCCTTAAAGCCGCATATCCCTTAAAACTAACACCAATAATACGAAAAGCGTCAGTATAAGAAATTTTATTTTGCTGCAAAGCTTGCTGCACATAATTGAAAAATTTTTTATCTATTCTGAATGACAAGTTGTTGTTATAATTGCCACCACCTTGAGATGAAATATTCTTTTTTTGCATTTGTTGATATTTCTTCGTGAGCTCCTCCGCTTTCTCAAGATAAACTGTTTTATCAACATAACCTAGATCATATAGTCGTCTTATAATAACAAACTCACTTACACAAAAGTTTTTTGCGAGAATTTGAGTTTTATTTTCAATATTTTCAGAATCTGCAAATTGACATATGTTTTTAATAAATTCTTCTGCAGGCACTAAAAATTCTGCAGTTACCTTATTTACAAAGGATTCTGTCTTATTATATTTATAATCTCCAGCATCTATTTCTGTAAATATTTCATCTGTTCCTATAAATAAATGCACCAGTTCATGTATTAATGTAAATATTTTCCCATTTATAGACTCGTCTCTTTGATTAATAAAGATAATAGGAGCCTTGTCGTCAGTTAATACAAAACCGCGAAACTCTTCTAAGCTTAACGGTCTATGTGTATTATCTCCTACCTTTCCATTGAAAAATATAAATACCCCAAGATTACTGATTTTTTCTTTTAAAAAATTTAATATTTTTTCTCTTGGGATGTCTTTGTAAAAATTCTTTTCTACTTGGAGTTTTTTACGAATCTCCATTGCCACTGACAATATATCATCATTAATAGAAAAAGATTTGATAAAATCTAGTGTAAAATCTATTTCTTCACGTAAAAAATCCTGTTTTGTTTCCATTTCAACAATAGTATCACGTAATTCTTCACTTATTGTATTAATGCGAATGGAATCAAGGGTTCTAAAATCCAATTTGGTATTTTTTATTTCAACCGGTCTGTCCAACATTAATAATCCTGTTGGAATATTTAACTTCCTTGCAATATCAGAAACTTGTCCAAAAGTCGGCTGTTTATTTCCGCTCATAAATAATTTTATATCCTTTATATCTTTCTGCAATTCATCCAATGACTTTCTTGAATTCTTGATATAAAAATCAAGCGTTTCACTGCTAATATTCATAAATTTATATTTCCTGAAAATCATTTATAATATTTGGGAAATACCTTGATATAAACAAATTATTCATATTGTTACCGGCCAATGAAGTATTGTCTCTATAAAATAATTATATTTTGGTGATTTCCCAAAATATACTTTGGTTAAAGGATGAAAATATTTTTCAACCATTACTTACCTACCAATGCTGTAGCTTGCTGAATCTGAAAATTCTGTTTTCCCATAGAAAAGGGAGGAGAAAAGTAAAAAATGATAAAGCACACTATTTTATACCATCTATATTTTAACCTGACACAGCAATTATATACGTGCTGTTTTAATTTTTTCCAATAGCATAAACAGCTTTTTGTTTATTTTACAGTATTCATCTTCTAAATAGTGTCTTTTAGCCAATACCGTTTATTCCCTATTCTAAGGAGAAGTGCCAATTATAAGCCAGCCACTTTGACAGCGCGGCGGCAAGGCGGCGGTTTTTGGCTTGTGCGAGCGTCCATTGCGCCAGCGGATGGGTAATGCGGTAGAGGTGGGCGTCGCCCGTGCGGCGTGGCAGTTCGTAGCGTCCTAGGGCGATGCCGTCCGTGATGCCGGGCGGTATTTGCTGCAGGGTGAAGCCGTCTTTATCGAAGCGGGCGCGGCCGCCCAGTTCGGCACGGCTGATGTCAAGCAGCATCCGTTCGTAGCGGCTGCGGCTGTCGGCGGCGCTGATGCGCAGTTTTTCTTGTACTTTTTCGTCGAAGTTTTCCAGCACGATTTGCCTGGTTTTGTGCATGGCTTCGTTGATTTCGCCGGCGAGGTCTTGTCGCAGCCGGGCGAAGCTCGCCTCGATTTCTTTGGGGGTGCGGCAGCTGCGGTAGATGTCGGCGATGCGCCGCTCAAAGTCCACACCGGAGCCAATCGCCCCCAGCACTTCGTCGCTGGCGCCGAAGACGCCTTCAAAGAGTTGGAATTTTTGGGCGAGCAGTTCGTACACGCGCGCGTCCGCTTCGTTGGAGAGGTCAACGAAGTTCACCACGACGACGTCGTGTTTTTGCCCGTAGCGGTGGCAGCGGCCGATGCGCTGTTCGATGCGCTGCGGGTTCCAGGGCAGGTCGTAGTTGATGACCAGCGAGCAGAATTGCAGGTTGATGCCTTCTGCGCCCGCTTCGGTGGCAATCATGATTTTGCCGCGTTCTTTGAAGTGCTCCACCAGCGCGGCGCGGGTGTCGGCGGTTTTGGAGCCGGTGATGCGGTCGCTGCCGGCATGGCGCTTGAGCCAGTCTTTGTAGATGCTTTGTGCGCGGGCGTCGCTGTTGCTGCCGTTAAAGAGGACGATGCCGTCGCCGTAGGGGGTGTGTTCCAGCAGTTCGAGCAGGTAGTCCTGGGTGCGGCGTGATTCGGTGAAGATGATGGCTTTTTTTGCAGCTCCTAAGCGTTCGAGTTCGGCGAAGGCTTTGTCGAGCGCGGCGCAGAGTTTTTGTCCTTTGCCGTCGTTGCGGATGTTGTCGGCAAGCGCCTTGTAGCGCTTGAGTTCGGCGATTTCGGCGGCGATGACGTCGTGTTCGCTTGTGGGCGCGGCTTCGCCTTCGTCATCGTCCCATTCGTCGGCGGTATCGGCAAGGCTTTCGTAGTCTTCGTTGAGGCTTTGCGCGAGCGCGTCGCTGTTGCCGCTGTCGAGCAGGGTTTGCAGGCGCTCTGCCATGGTCGCCAGCGCCCCGGCAATGGCGCGGCTGGATGAGGCGAGCAGTTTCCACAAAACGAGCGAGATGAGTTGCCGCTGGCCTTCGGGCAGCGCTTGCAGGTTGGGGCGGCGCAGGTAGTCGGCGACGAGGCGCGAGAGTTCGCGTTCTTCAGCCGTCGGCGTGAACTCCTGCACGATGGCGCGGCGCGCGGTGTAGGAGACGTAGGGCTGCACTTGCTGGCGCAGGGTGCGTTTGCACACGGGGGCGAGGCGGGCGCGCAGGGCATTGTGGTTTGCTCGGTTGGTGAATTGGCTGCGGAAGCTGTCAAGGTCGCCAAATACGCGGTCGTCAATGATGCTGACCAGGCCGTAGAGTTCGAGCAGGGTGTTTTGCAGCGGGGTGGCGGTGAGCAGGACTTTGGCGTGGACGTGGGTCATCGCCTCTTTGAGGGTGCGGGCGGTGATGTTGCCGCTTTTGTAAACGTTGCGCAGGCGGTGCGCTTCGTCCAGCACCGCCAGATCCCAATGGATGCGCTGGATGTCGTCCGCCTTGCTTTTCGCAAACTGGTAGGAGCAGATGATGATGTTTTCTTGGTTGAAGGGGTTGGCTTGGCTTTTGCGCAGGGCGTTGTAGTTTTTGCTTTCGAGGATGATGCTGCCGAGGCCGAATTTGTCCTGTAATTCTTGGTGCCACTGTTTGCGCAGGTTGGCGGGGGTGATGATGAGGATTTTGCGCCGCCGCTCGGCGCGGCGTTGTGCGATGACCAGCCCAGCTTCGATGGTTTTGCCGAGGCCAACTTCATCGGCAAGGATGACGCCGCGTGAGAGGGGATTGCGGCAGGCAAAGAGTGCGGCATCGACTTGGTGCGGGTTGAGATCCACTTGCGCATCGACCAGGGTCGCGGCGAGTGATTCGATGCTGTCGCTGGCGGCGCGCCGGGTGAGTTGCCAGGCGAGGTATTGGCTTTGTTGCGGGGTGATGGGGTGCATGGGGGCTCCTTTAGGCGTGTTGTGGCGGCTGGTATCCAGGCGCGAGAGCGGCGTTTTCCACGCCGTAAAGCGTCAGCGGGTCGGCGTTTCGATGCGGGTGATGACAAAATCACGGAAGGCATTGCGCTTTCGGTCGTAGGCGTGAACGTGACAGCGCAGGCCGGTATTGCTCCCAGCAAAAGGGATAATGACGCATTCCGTTTCGCCGCTGCTTGTCGAGTAATGGCGGATGGCAAGCGGGCGTTTCGCAGGATAACACGGCACCCGCTCGCCGCCTGTGGGCATTTTTTGCAGGCGGCAAACCTAACAAACACTGCTACACTATGTCGTATATCGCAATCCTCACAAAGCCCTGTACGGTGTTGTCCGCCTCGCCGTACTAGGGGCTGTTTACAATTTAGGCCTCCCTCCTCCGCAGGGCGAACCCCGCAGCGGTCGGGCTCCGTGCGTAGGGTGTGTGGCGGCGTAGCCGACACGCACGCGGGAATTTGACATCGGCAAACGCGTGCGTGCCTGCGGCACACACCCTACAAACTAATGGTGTAGCTCACAAAATCGTCGCCACGCAACCGCATTGGATTGGGCGTGTTTACGGCTGAATGGTAAACAGGTCTTAACCAAACCTGCTAATGAAATCATCATGTTATGGTCAATTGTAAACAGTGCCTAATCTGTACTGCCTTCGGCGGCGCGTCTTGTACAGAACTTTGTGAGTATCGCTATATCATCCCCTCATGATTGCGCGACTGCAACGCGCACAAGCAGAAATACCAATGCACATTGCAAGGGAAAAACGATGCCCAAATTCCTCAACACCAGCGCCACAACCTATTACCTTGAAAAACTCATCAAAAACAGCCGTGAACGCCTTTGGCTGATTAACCCCTATCTCAAACTGAATGACCGCATCAAGGAATTGCTTGAAGACAAAGACCGGTTGAAAATTGACGTGCGCATTGTCTATGGCAAAAGCGAACTTCAGCCCGCCGAAGTGAACTGGCTGAAAAACCTGCATTACATCCGCACTAGTTATTGCCATAACCTGCACGCCAAATGCTATATCAGCGAAAGTGCCTGCATTATCACCAGCCTGAATCTCTACGAATTCAGCCAGGTCAATAACAACGAAATGGGTGTCTATATTGAACGCGACGATGGCGCGCTCTATCAGGATGCTTATGCCGAAGCGCAACGCATCATCCGCATCAGCGATGAGGTCAAAATTTCGCTTGATGTCGTGGAGAAAAGCGAAAAAACGGAGCAGGCAGAAAATCATGTGCCCGAAGAACACGCCAAAAAATATAGCGGATTGAGTACCTCCAAACTGGCTGAAAAATATGGCATCAGTACCAAAGAATGCAATCAAAAACTCTGCACTCTCGGCTTGCAGGAACAACAGGAAAAAGGTTACGACCTCACCGAAAAGGGCAAAGAAATCGGCGGCGTGATACGCAAAAACCGCTTTGGCGCAATCTTTATCGTCTGGCCGGAAGACCTGACCCTTTGACCCTCCCGTTTACATACACCTGAGCGCTCAACCTGTATGTAAATTCCCTCCCATACAAACCCAAGGAACTCACATTGAACGCAAAAACAGACTGGAGCATTGCTGACGCCGACGAACTCTACCGCATCAGCGGCTGGGGCGCGGGCTACTTCCGCCTGAACGACGCCGGCAACCTTGTTATCTGCGCGCCGCTTGCAAGCGGCAAAAGCGCTGAAATCGCCATGCTTGACCTCATCGAAGGCATGGAAGTACGCGGCAAAACCATGCCCGTGATGCTGCGTGTGCAAAACATCCTCGAAAACCAGATCCGCCTCATCAACGAAAGCTTCGCCAAGGCCATCGCGAGCAGCCATTACCGGGGCAAATACCGGGGCGTGTTCCCCATCAAGGTGAACCAGCAGGCGCAAGTGATTGAAGACATCGTCCGCTTCGGCAAACCCTGGCAGCACGGCCTCGAAGCCGGCTCCAAAGCCGAACTCATGATTGCCCTCTCCATGCTGACCGAGCCCGGCCCCCTCATCGTCTGCAACGGCTACAAAGACCGCGAATTCGTCGAACTCGGCCTCGGCATGACCAAACTCGGCTTCCAGGTCATCTTCGTCATCGAAACCCCGGCAGAACTGCCTATCATCGTCGAAAGCTCGCAGGCGATGGGCGTGCGCCCCGTTATCGGCGTGCGCGCCAAACTCTTCTCGCACGTCTCCGGCCACTGGAACGCCACCAGCGGCGACCGCTCCATGTTCGGCCTGAACGCCAGCCAGCTCGTCGGCGTCATCGATGGCCTGAAAGCGGCGGGAATGCTCGACTGCCTGCAATTCCTGCACTACCACCTCGGCTCGCAAATCCCGAACATCCGCGACATCCGCACCGGCGTGCGCGAAGCCTGCCGCTACTACGTCGAACTCGTCGAAGAAGGCGCACCGATGCGCTTCCTTGACCTCGGCGGCGGCCTCGCGGTGGACTACGACGGCAGCCGCACCTCCGCCATCCACTCGCGCAACTACACCCTCGAAGAATACTGCGTGGACGTGGTTGAAACCATCCAGGCGGTGATGGACGAAAAAGGCATCGAACACCCGACCATCGTCACCGAATCGGGCCGTTCCACCGTTGCCTACTCCACCGTCCTCATGTTCAACATCCTGGACGTGACCGGCTACACCGACGCCCGCCTGCCCGCCGACAACAACGAAGACAACGAACTCGTGCACAACCTCATGGAAAGCTACCGCATGCTTTCGGACAAAACCGTGCAGGAATGCTTCAACGACGCCGTGTACTACCGCGACGAAGCGCGCGACGGCTTCATGCGCGGCCAGCTTGACCTGCGCACCCGCTCCCGCGTCGAACAAATCTTCATGGTCATCATGGCCGAAGTGCAGAAAATCGCCGAGCGCAACCCGGACGCCCTCTCCGAACCGGAAGTGCTGAAAACCATGCTCGCCGACATCTACTACGGCAACTTCAGCGTCTTCCAGTCGCTGCCGGACGCCTGGGCGATTGACCAAATCTTCCCGGTGGTACCGCTGCACCGCCATCTGGAACGGCCAACGCGCAACAGCATCATCGCCGACATGACCTGCGACAGCGACGGCAAAATCGACCGCTTCCCGGAAAACGGCGAAGTCAGCCGCGCCCTGCCGCTGCACGAAATCCGCGAAGGCGAAGAGTATTACCTCGGCGCCTTCCTCGTCGGTGCCTATCAGGAAACCCTCGGCGACCTGCACAACCTGCTCGGCGACACCCACGTTGTCTCGGTGTACATCAACGAAGACGGCAGCTTTGATTTTGTCGGCGAAGTCGAAGGCGACTCGGTAGCGGACGTGCTGAGCTACGTCGAATACCAGCCGAACAACCTCCTCGCCCAGTTCCGCCAAACGGCCGAACGCGCGGTACGCAACGGCACCATCAGCGCCGCCGAACGGCAGCATCTGGTAAACGCCTTTGAGGCAGGCCTGCGCGGCTACACCTATTACGAACAATAACCGCCCTGCCATAAAGAAAGCCCGCTATTAAAGCGGGCTTTTAAATTGTCGGTAGTTATCGCCATCCATCGAAAGCCTCATACGGTGGATGACTATATTCACTACACCGCTCACCCCCTCCCCATTCAAAATGCGGCCGCCTTTTGTATGGGAACCCGCCCGCTGCAGGCTTCGCCCTGCGGGGGAGGGGGATTTTTCAATGGTAAACAGCCTTTAAGAGCCTGTTTAGAGTCTGGGAATACCTGTTTTCTTGTGTGAACGGGAGCAGGTAAAACCGCCGATATACTCCCTCTCCCTGTGGGACAAGCATTGCTCGCGTAGCGAGAGAGGGCTGGGGTGAGGGCAGCAAATAATTGAAAAAGCAGAATTTCGGTTTATCGATAATATCGCTACCCCC